>JAFTYW010000012.1 GCA_017461245.1 Oscillospiraceae bacterium | reverse complement strand
GTAACACGGCTGTAGAAGGTTCCGTCGGGATAAACGATAACAACGGGACCGAGGGCACAAAGGCCGAAACAACCGGTCTGTACGACTTTAACTTCCTCGCTAAGTCCGTTCTTTTCGATATTCTCAGCAAAAGCCTTCTGAATATCAAGACTTCCCGATGAAGTACAACCCGTACCGCCGCAAATCAATACATGTGCACGAATCATTTATATTACACCTCCAAAATTATGCCTTGACGTTTGCAAGGGTGTACTCAGCTACAACCTTGCCGCCCTTAAGATGCTCATCAGCAACACGCTTTGCCTTTTCTGCAGTCATCTTAACATAGGTAACCTTATCTTTTCCTGCCTCGAGAACCTCAACAACGGGCTCGTACTGGCAGATGCCGATGCAGCCTGTCTGAGAAACCGAAACCTTGCCCGAAAGTCCGAGAGCCTCAACTTCCTCAACAAGAGCAGAGAGAACGGGACGAGCGCCTGCTGCGATACCGCAGGTTGCCATTCCAACAACTACTCTGACTTCCTCGCCGCCTTCACGAATGACGACCTTATTCTTCATTTTGTCTTTGATCGCCTGGAGTTCAGCTAATGATTTCATAACTATTCTTCCTTTCCGATTTTAGTGATTTTCGCTGTACTGTTCTTTAAGGTATTCTTCAATCCATTTAATTACCTCGAAGCTGCCCAGCGAAACGTCATCACCAAGCACCTCACGCAGCTGCCTTGTGTCGAGCAAGACCTCGCCCTTTTCGGTTTTGTGGCTGAACACAAAATCGGTATCGGGATGACCCTGAACGAGAGTTGTAATTGAGGCAACTACATCACCGAGCGGTGTGTAATCAATGTGATTTTTGTAAAAAGACGCCGAGATGACCGTTCCGTGCTCATCGGGAAATTCCTTTTCACTTTTTGAGGCGAGGCTGAGGCTTCCGCCCGTTTGCTCGGCCTGCATCTTGAAAAGGGGAATTCCCATTCCGACAGAGCGGGTCGTCCGTGTCGTATAAAAAGGTTGCTGTGCGGCTTGGACGGTCTCCTCATCCATTCCGCAACCGTTATCCTTTATTGTGATGGTGAGCTTATCATTCTCTTCACAAAGCAGGATCTCGGTAAGAGATGCGCCTGCCTTAACCGAGTTTTCGGTAATGTCAAGAATATTTAAAGATAACTCTTTCATTCTGCACCCCTTAAAAACTCAAACAGGCGTTTTCTAACCTCGTCGCCGTTTTTTTCGGCGTCGAGTGTGAAATAATCTGACTGTTCTTTTATATCCCACAAATAATGGGCATCTGAGCTTACTATAAACTGCTCTTTTTTAAAGCCTATCTTTTCGCAGTAATTTTCCATAAGAGCGCCGTCGTGAAGCTCAGCGAGGCTGAACTTTGGCTCTGTTGGGAAAGCACCGAGCACGGCGATAACGCCGTTTGACTCGCGGTCAATATGAGCGGGATAGCAAATGCCGCCATAACTTTCGCAGAGAGGCGGTACCTCTTCGAGCGAAAGAGTCGTAGCATTTATGAGAAGATGCTCCTCCCTACCGATCAAGTTATCCTCGCCGTCTAAAATCAGCTGGTCGCCGAAAACGTCGCTTCGGTTGGGAATTAAAATTCTTCTCTTTTCTATCTCCCTGTCAAAATCGAGCGCGGCCTCTAAACTTTCAAAGAGGCATACTGTATGTATATCCTCAGCCGTTGTAAGCTCCATGCCCGCCACGGCTGTGATGCCGTGCCGCTCTGCCGCTTTAAAAAAGGCAGGGCAGTTTTTGCAGGAATTGTGGTCGGTAAGCGCCATTATGTTCAGCCCATTTAGCTCGCCCATTCCGACGATGCTGTCGGGCGTAGAGTCGTTATCTCCGCAGGGAGATAGGCAGGAGTGAAGGTGCAAGTCATAGTAAAACCTATTCATAGCACTTTTCCTAAGTCGACTGCGATTTCATAGGTGCTTTTATCCGACACAAGCACATTTATTTGTTTGTCAGCTGCGGCTTTTTCTGCATCAGCATCAAGGGAAACTCCCTCGGCAAGAATGACACAGGAAACATCCGAAAGGGATGCGACCGCAACAACGTTAACGTTAGACATTATGGTGATCCAGGCGTTGTCGCACTGCGCGCGCCCCATCACCCAGCTTAGTAGATCTCCACAGTAGACACCGTTTACCTCTCTATCGCCATCCGGCAACAAAAGTGGCTTTAAGCCTATCTTTTCTGCAAGGCTTTTTACTGTCATCTGTTTCACCGACCTTGTTTTTAGTTTATTCTCTGTATTTGAGTATAGGACAGCCATCAATAGATGCTTTATTCTTAACTATATCCTCTGCAAAGGCACGACAGTTTGGAGCGCCGCAAGACCCGCAGTCAATACCCGGAAGTCCGTCCTTTATTTCCCCTATTTCCGCCATCATTCTCATTGACTCGGCCATATTCTCGCTGAGCTTTGAAATGGGGCGGTAGGCAGGAAAGTTCTCAAAAAGGAACTGCTGGGATACGGAATTTCTCTCACTTTCGGGCAGGAAGTTTTGCGAAACGGGCAGGTAACGCCTTAGCGACATAAGCCTTGCCTTTGCAATAAAGGGGTTTTGAATGGTCATGACCCCGCCTACACAACCGCCTGTACAAGCGTTGAGCTCTATAAATTCCAGCTGGGGAATGCTTCCGTTCTCAATCTGGTCAAGCACGTGGATGACATTATCGATTCCGTCAGCCGCGAGGTAATTTTCATTGAAGATCGCCGTCGACTCGCCGCCCGAAACCGCCCAGCCAATTCCGATAACGCCGGAATTTGAAAGGCTCGGTAACTCGTCCGTACTGCTCATTGCAGATATGAGAGAAAAATAAATGTCACTGATTGAAATAACTGCGTCTACCCCGCTTTTGTAATCAGCAAATCCGTTTTTAACGTAGCTTGCTTTTGCAGGGCAGGGCGAAATAAAGAAAACTCCGATCTCATCCTCTTTAAGCTCGGGATGCTCGCTCTTTGCCTTTTCTCTGGCAATATGCGCGGCAACCTCCATTGGAGGAAGCATATGGATTATGTTTTCAGTAAGTGACGGAAATCTCAGACCGATAAGCCTCAGCACCACAGGGCAGGCAGAGCTTATGGCGGGCTTTTTGACGTCCTGTTGCTTTAGGTAATTGCGGGTATAGGCCGAAACCAGCTCCGCCGCCGCAGAAACCTCAAACACATCGTCAAACCCTATCTTAAGAAGTCCCGAGAGCACATAGTCCACATCATCGAGGTTTTCAAACTGCCCGTAAAGCGTAGGAGCGGGAAGAGCGATCTTCCACTTAAAGCGCGTGAGCTCTTTTAAACTATCGCACTTTGCCTTTTTTGCTTTATTGGGGCAAACTCTGATACACTCGCCGCAGTCGATACATCTGTCTTGAATGATATAGGCGTGTCCGTCCCTTATCCTTATCGCCTCTGTGGGACAGCGGCGCAGGCAGGTCGTACAGCCGTTACACTTACTCACATCGAGATAAACCGAATGCTCATATGTATTCATAGCAATGTACCTTCCGGAATCTCAATTATTTTATATCGACCCTCATGGTAATATCTGTTCCCTCGCCGACAACAGATTTTATCTCCATAAAATCAGTATACCGTTTCATATTGGGAAGGCCCATTCCTGCACCGAATCCAAGCGAACGGACGTTATCGGTTGCAGTTGAATAACCCTCCTGCATAGCTTTATCGATATCCTTGATTCCCGGGCCCTTATCGCTTAAGAGGATGGTAATATCGTTTTCACTAACGGTGACAAAAGCCTGGCCGCCGCCCGCATGAATAACCATATTTATCTCGCCCTCATACATTGCGATCGAGACCCTGCGGATTATCTCAGGAGATAAACCTAACTGGCGCAGGTTCTTTTTGACGTCAGCCGAAGCCTGACCCGCCGATGTGAAATCAGACCCGTCAACGTCAAATTTAAAGGTGATTGACTCAGCCAACGTTTACCTTATTTCCTACAAGGCCATTTGAGTAAAGAATACCGCAGGCCTCATACATTCTTCTTTTGGTAGCCATAAGAACGATGCCGCTCTCACGGGCAAGCTGGATCATTTCGGGGGTAGGCTGTTTGGAACGGACGAAAACGATGCACACCATATCCATCATCTCGGCGGTTCTGACGACCTGCGAATTAACAAGGCCCGTCATAAGCACAGCCTGATCCTTAACATAGGCGAGCACGTCGCTCATCATATCACTTCCGCAAGCGGAGTATACTTCCTTTTCCAAAAGCTCCTCGTTGCAAATAACATCGGCTTCAAGAAGGTCTTTAATAGTACTGATTTTCATACAGCTACTGTCCTTTACATACAGTTTTTAGTTGTACTTTGCTAAAATATCGTCAACATCGTCAACGGTAAGTCTTCCGTAAACCTCATCATTAACGGTGAGAACGGGAGCAAGGCCGCAAGCACCGATGCAGCGGCAAGCCTCTAACGAGAACTTAGCATCGTCGGTACATTCTCCGTTACCGATTCCGAGCTTTTCAGCGAATTTATCAAAGATATCGCCGGCGCCCTTAACGTAGCAAGCGGTACCAAGGCAGACAGAGATTCTGTACTTACCCTTGGGATTGAGAGCGAACTGTGCATAGAAAGTCGAAACTCCGTAAACATCCTCAAGAGGAAGGTCAAGTCCCTCTGCGATCATCTTCTGAACTTCGATGGGCAGATAGCCGTAAATATCCTGTGCTTTTTGCATAACAGGCATAAGGCAGCCCTTTTGGTCTTTGAGCTCTGCAATAACTTGTTTAAGCTGTTGCTCTTGCTCTGCAGTTCCCATAAAAGGAACCTTGCAAATAGTGTTTGCCATTGTCTATACCTCCATATTAATAATAACAAGACCTACATAGTTACATTATAGCAGATAGTTTTAAAAAAATAAATATCTAAAAAGTGGTTTTTTGCTATTTTTTTAACATTTTTTGCAATTTTTACTCTGTCGTGCAGATTTTTTCATTTTGCCCACATTTTTAAAGCCAATGCACCCCTACAATTTTAATTCAGCGTTTGATATGCTATGAAACAGAAAAGAGCAGGCAAAGCCCTGCTCCTTTTCTTAAAATTTGTTTTCATAATCTGCTTTATCATCGGTAAAGGAAAACTTGACGGCAGTTCTCCTGCTCTCACCCGCCTCAATAAACTTGAGGGTTCCGTTACGTCTCAAAACGTCTCTGCCGTCGGGGGTGCAGTTGCCGGGCTCAAGACCCAGAACATAATCTGTCTTGCCAAACATCTGCCACTCGGTAAAGAGAGGAAGCTCTTTTTTGTCATAGGACATAACCATTCCCTTATTTACAAGCGGACTGAAAATTCCTGCATTGGCTCTGCCCTCTTTTTCCTCGACATCAAAGTAATAGCATTTTTCTTCAAAGTTACTCTGCGGCTCTGCCACCTTGAGCGCCGTGTCGATCTGGCTTTGGGCATACTCATTTCTGCCCACAACGCTGCTATGCGGAATTTTAACTATACTGTTTTCGCAAACTAACGGGTAGCCCATATTGCAGTGATACAAAATCATATAGGGCGAGGTAGCGTCACCCTCATTTGTAACGGTGTCCTCTACCTCAAACTCGTTTTCGGTATAAGAGAAGGTGTACTTTCTGTTTAAAACGAGTTTTCTGCCGAAAACGGCGGTGTCCCTTATTTTAAGCTTGACCGTCAAAGCCTCGTCAGTTTCCTCTATCATAAGGAGCTCAGCGGGAATGTTGGAAATGGTGCCGTGAAGCCCAAGCTCCTCGCCGTCATCTGTGCAGGGTGAGCCTACTGCGGCAAGACCGCAGGTTGTGAAAAATCCTGCTGTAAAGGACTTTAAAAAGCCCGCTCCCTTTTCATCATAATACTGCGGGGCAACATATCCGCAAGGGGCGAAAAAGCCCATATTATCTCCCTTGAAATTAAGGCGAGAAACATCGCCCGCTCGGTCAAGTGAGAGCCAGAGTTCCAAACCTTTTCCGTTTCTTATATAGAGAAAGTGCATACCCTCTCCCTTGGCACCTTGAAGGACATACCTCTCTGCGCCGCGTATCTGCAAGGGGTTTCCGATATAGTTTTTCATATTTTCGCCTCCCATATTTTCTACCTCTATTTTAAAGCCTCAAAGACCATAATGCAACATCTTTTTAAAATAAATACGCCTGCACATTTTGTGCAGGCGTACTTCATATTGCAAAGCAATACTTCATATCCTTAGGATACTTCATAAATCCCAAAGGGATTTACTTCATTTTAATATGCTGCGGGAACATCTAGGCCCGTTACAAACTTCTCTATTCCGCTTATAAGCGCATCGACGTGTTTGGAACGACAAAGCGCAAGGTCACTTCCGTTCTTGCGGATCATATATTTTCTTGTTCCAACCTTTACATACTCAACGGTATCGACTCTTTCCTTACCTCTATAGGTATAAGTGATCTTAAGGTCGGGATCACCGCTGTATGTGTCGGGCTCTACAGACTCCTCGCAGAGCGCCAGCATAACAAGCTGATAAAGATCTCTAAACTCCTTGGTCGACATCTTTTTACCGTTCCAGCGAACGACAAGCTCATCGTCTTCTCCGCTCATTTCAAAGACCTGCTTTTTGCCGTCATACTCAGCGGTCATAGTTGCAAACTCGTCAATCATAACGTTTACAACTATGGGGCTGATATAGTCGATCATATCCTCCTCAAAGAAGGAGAAATCAGATGCGTTTACAACAAACAGAGCTTTTCTCTGGCTCGAGAGGGCGTAATAGTATTTCTCGCCGTCAATCTCAAAGGATTTGCCTAGACTGATTTTTACGGTTTCCTTAGAGGTTACATACTCAACAGTCGCGTAAGGACTGCTAAGACCGCAGTTAGCAATATCTGTAGCAGTGGGATGAGGTGTGTAAATGTCCTCTGCAAGAACGCCGAAATAGTCGTGCTGCTTTCCGGCATAGACGTTATTATCAGCGTCAGCAACAAAGGGTGACTGGAAGATATACTGCGCCGCGTTTACGGTAACATCAAGCTCCTCGTCAGAGGAAGCGTTTTCGAGTCTGTCAACCTCAGCAAGATACTCAGGGTTTTCAACAAGGATAATGGGTCTCTTAAGTCCGCCGCCGTTAAAGGTGAGCTTTTTGACCCTGACCTCGATCTCATTTCCATCCTCGTCGGTTTCGAGAGGATCGGTAACAGTCATATCAAGGAAATGGGTGTACTTATACTCGAACACATTTGTCCAGTTGGTTGAAACCGTGTAGATCTTATTGTTGTTTTTTACAAGAACATATTTTCCGCCGCTGGGAGAAAGGTCTCCAATCAGCATCTCGATGGTTTCTCCCGTATCATAGGAAAGCTTTATCTCTGCCACAGGCTCGTCAAGTCCGTATGTAGCAAGGTCTGTGGGATTTTCTGCAATGGTTTTTGTGGCATAGATCTGCATCGAACAGGTTATAAGGTTGTCAATAGAATCTGAGTTTAAGTCAAACTCCTCAACGCCCTCAACAGAATATGTATCCTCTTTGACATAGTTTACGGTATATCCGCCGACCTGATTTTTAACCTCAGCGCGTCTTAGCTGGTCCTCATCATAGGCGTAAACCGCTATATAGCCGTTAACATCCTTTTCCTCTTCGCTGCTGGTAATACCGCTCGAAGCGACCAGACTACTGTTGTCTCCCTTTGAACTCTCGGGCAGAGCGCTGACTATTAACAGCAGTACACCGAGCAGCAGGGCAACGCCTGCAGCAATAACAATGGTGAGTACTCTTTTACTCATAAGAACCTCCTGCGAATATATACAAACAGGCAGGCTACAAGCAGAAGCACAGGAATAACGATAGCGGCGATAGCGCCGATGACATTTGCAGTTTCATAGGTTATTCCAAGTGTTGCTGCCGAAAGGCTCTTGACGGGGATGAGAAGATTGTTTCCTCTGCCGAGAACCTCGTCAACAACTGCCATAGTAACATCAGGGTTAGCAGAATAAGCCTTTTCAAAAAGCTCGTCCTCAAAGAAGCCTATCGAGTTTGCAAAAATAAGTGATGACTGCATTGCAGTGTAGTCGGTGCTTGTCTTTTCTAAAGTTGTGCGAGCCATAGCAACATAAGGATATGCCTCGCCATCGCCCTTTTCAAAGCCGTCCTCTGTAGATCTTCCAACCTTGGAGGTTTCGGTGTGCTGAAGGGTTATCTCATTTGTCATACTTACGTCGAGAACATCTGCGATCTTAGCGGGTCTGCCGTAGTAGCCGTAAGCGGTTACCTCGGCAAGCGCCGATGACAGAGTCAGATCAGCATCAATAAACGAAAGTCTGTTAAGATAAGGCATATTTGCATAGGCAAGGCTGTCGTCACTCTCGTAAACAACACCCTCCTCAAGAATTATACCCCAGTCGTAAAGAAACGCCTCAAGGTTAGGAAGCACAGGCTGGCTGTAGTCGGCAATGTAAAAGATGTTCTTGCCGTACTCGCCGTCGTTATACATAAAGTCGTCAAGCTTTTTTAGCTCGCTCTCGGAGTAGTCCTTGGTGGGAGCGGCGATGATAAGCAGATTGCAGTCATCAGCAAACTCCTTTATGATGCTCTGAGATGAAACGGTAAAGCCGTTGTTCTCAAGCAGCTTTGTGAGCTTGGGGAGCTCCTTTTCTCCGTGTCCTGTAACAACAGTTGCCTGCGGATTGTCAGAAGCGGTTACGACCATTATAGCGGTTGTAAGGGCATATTCAGCGTTAAGGCTGTATTCGACCTCCTCGGTTCCGTCACTATTGGCAGCCGCCTCCTGATCCTCCTCGCTTGAATAGAGAAAATCTCCCGAGGTAAGCTGTCTGTAGCGGTCGCCGCAGATAACCAAAGCGTCACCGGTTGTAAGCTCTGCGTCGTCATAATCCGCCGCGAAGCCGGGGTTTTTGTCAATATCAACATACGAGACCGTAAGGTCGGGTGTGTACTGCTCGTATTTTTCAGCAAGGGTTGTGATCTTGCTGTAGTAATCGTCAGCCATAAGCGTAGACTTTGAGCCAATGAATATAACCTTAATTGAATAATCATCAAGCGACTCTAAAAATTCTATAGACTCGTCAGAGAGCTCGTAGTACTGGTTTGCACTTGTGTCAAAGCTGAGAGCAGGAAATTTTTCTGCCGCAAAGGAGACCAGCACATTGCACAGAACGATTGCCGCGATAACAACAACGGTAAAGACGACCGAAAGCGAGCCGTATTTGAGCTGGCGAAGGCGCTCGCCGCGTGTTGCGCCGACCTTGCCGCTCTTTTTTTCTTTCTTAAACTTTTCTGCCTTTTTCTCGGAAGAATCAGCAGCCTCGTTGTCTTGATTTATGATAGCTTCAAGCTCAACGTTTTTATCTTTTTTGAGTTTCATTGCTGTTTCCTCCTTCCGTTAGCTCCAGCGGCGTTTTTCCATAACACGAGTGGTAAGGAAAATGAATATCGCCGTGGTACTTACAAAAAACATAACCTTATCAACCGAAACCACACCCGAAACAAAGTAATCATAACGGGTCTGGAACGAGAGATAATAGAAAATAGTTGAAATAAACTGCACAGGGAAAAGGTTTGCGATGGTGTCAGACATAAGCATTAAGAACATTGCCGCATAACTGACGATTGCCGCAACAAGCTGATTTTCGGTGATGGACGAGATAAACAGCCCCACCGAAAGCAGCGATGCGCCAAGTAAGAGAAGTCCTAAGTAATTGCCGAGTATGTAGTTCCAGGCAGGCTGGGCAACAAAGGCAAGCACCACCGAATAAAGCAGGGTTACCGAAATGCCGATAACGTACAAAAGAAGCGCGGCAAGAAACTTGCTGAAAACGATGCCGAACAACGAAACGGGAGCGGTAAGAAGCGCCTGGTCGGTTTTCTGGCGGCGCTCCTCGCTAAGTAATCTCATTGTGATGATGGGCATAGCCGAGAGAACTATCATTGAAAATCCGCCGTAAACATAGCTCATATCAACGCTGCCGCTGTAAAGAGTTCCAAACCAGAAATAAATTCCGCTGAACAAATTAAAGATTATCAGAATAACATAACCGAGAGGGGTGGTAAAAAAGCTTTTAAACTCTCTTTTGAATATAGCAGTCATTATTTTTTACCTCCCTTTCCTGAGGTTTTGTTAACAAGTCCGATAAATATCTCCTCTAACGTTGCTTCCTGCGCTCTTATCATAAGAAGCTGCCAGCCTCTCTCTAAAACGCGCTTTACAATTTCGTTTCTTAAATCAGAATCGTCTTTTGCAGTTACAAGGTAGTCAAACGAGCCGGTTTCCTTACAACCAAGGGTCTCAACCTTGTCCACGCCGGGAATCTTTCCAAGCATACGGAAAACCGATTCCTCGTCAGAAGCCTTTACCCTGACAGTAAGGGTGCCGATCGAGCCAAAGCTTGCGGTAAGATCTCTTGCGGGGCTGTCGGCAACTATCTTGCCTTGATTTATGATGATAATTCTGTCGCAGACCGCTTGAACCTCAGAAAGAATATGCGAAGACAGGATAACTGTGTGGCTCTCGCCAAGCCTTTTGATAAGAGTTCTTATCTCGATTATCTGCTTGGGGTCAAGGCCAACGGTGGGCTCGTCAAGAATAAGCACAGGGGGATTGCCGACAAGCGCCTGGGCAATACCGACTCTCTGCTTGTAACCTTTTGAAAGGTTGCTGATAACGCGCTTTGCAACGTTGTCAATTCTAACAAGCTTACAGATAGATTCAATGTGCTCCTCGCGGGGCAGCTTGACTCTCTTTAAGTCGTATATGAAATTAAGATATTCCAAAACAGTCATCTGATGATAAAGCGGGGGCTGCTCGGGCAGGTAGCCTATCATCTTTTTAACCTCATAGGGCTCCTCAAGAATATCCTTGCCGCCGATCTTAGCTACTCCCTCGCTGGCAGAAAGGTATCCCGTTAAGATGTTCATAGTCGTGGTCTTTCCTGCACCGTTAGGTCCGAGAAAGCCGACAATTTCGCCCTCCTTGATCTCAAAGGAGATGTCGTCAACCGCCTTGTTCTGTCCGTACCTTTTGGTAAGATTTTTTACCTCGATGGTCATGCGTTTTTCCTCCTAAAGTGCGGCGCTTAGCATACACCGTACTCTTTTATTTTACCGTCAAGGCGCCCAGTTAGTGAATACAGAATTTTTCAAAACTGTAAACAATTCTTAAACAAGCCGCCATTATTCCCATAATACACTATATTATACATTTAAACACACCCTCTTGTCAAACAAATTACTACTTTTTGTTAATTTTGGTTGATTTTTTCTGCCAATATGTTAAAATTTAACTATGTTATTTTGAAAGGACGATTTCCATGGCAAAAATTAAGCCCTTTAAGGCGCTGAGATTTACAGACAAGGCAGGAGAGATACGCGAACTTGTCTGCCCGCCTTATGATATTATAAATGAGGAGCAAAGGCTCGCTCTTTTAGAGGCCAACGAGCACAACTTAATTAGGCTTGAGCTCCCCCGCGGCGATGAGCCTTACAAGGACGCGGCAAAAACCTTTAAGGAGTGGCTCTCTGACGGCATCGTTGCCTGCGATGAAAACGAGGGCATCTATCTTTACGAGGAGAGGTTCACAGTCAAGGGCAAAGAGTATTCCCTCAAGGGCTTTGTTTCGCTCGTTCGCCTTGCAGAATTTTCAGAGGGCGTTGTCCTGCCCCATGAAGAGACCCTTTCCAAAGCCAAGACCGACCGATTTAATCTTATGACCGAAACGGGCTGTAGCTTTTCCCAGATATACTCGCTGTTTATGGACGAGGACAGGGCGGTAAGCTCAAAGGTCGAAGCGCTTTCAGCGGGCGCGCCCGACATTTGCTTTACCGATGGTGAGGGCGTTACCCACAGCCTCTGGTGCATTTATGATAAAGAGGCTATTGACTATATCGCCGACAAAATGGCAGATAAAAAGCTTTACATTGCTGACGGACATCATAGATACGAGACCGCTCTCAACTTTGCCCGCGCAAACTCAAAGGACCTTAAAGACGACAACGAGCGCACCAATTACTGTATGATGTTCCTTATAAACATCGAGAGTAGCGGTCTTGTTGTTTTCCCGACTCACAGAGTTCTGCATTCTCTTGAAAACTTTGACGCGGCAAGGCTTTTAGAGCGCTGCAAGGGTGATTTTGACATCCTTGAAGATCAGCCGCTGGGCAAAGCTGAAGAGCTTCTTGACGCGGCGGCTGCAAAGGGCGAAAAGGCGTTTGCATTTTACTGCGGCGGCGAGAGCTTTAGCCTTATGACCCTCAAAAATAAGGCGGTTATGGCTGAGATACTTGAGGGCAAGAGCGCGGCATATCAAAACCTTGACGTTTCTGTTCTGCACAGCCTGGTTTTAGAGCGCCTTTTCGGCATTGACAAGGAGAATATGGCAAACCAAAAAAATCTTTTCTATACACGCGACATTTCCGAGGCAATAAGCGAGGTAAAGAAAGGGACCGCCAACTGCGCATTTTTTATAAACCCCACCCTCGTTACCGAGATCCGCGACGTTGCGGCAGCAGGCGAAAAGATGCCCCAGAAATCGACATATTTCTACCCCAAGCTCGTAACAGGTCTTGTAATGAACAAGTTCCGCGAACCAAAAGAATAAACAAAAGGCGCCCGACCGGGCGCCTTTTTTAGTTAAAAGTTGAAAGTGGAAAGCTGTTTTAATGTGGTTGCGGTCGCCCGATTTTTGTGGCTGGTAAGATTGGCAGACGAACACAGTTCGCCCCTACAAGATTAAGCCAACGTAAATGTTTACGATGGCATTTTCCATTTTCAATTTAAAAAGAGCAGGCGCTGGGCCTGCTCTTTTTCTCTCCCTCAGTCATTTTTTGCAAAAATGACAGCCCCCTCATCAGAGGGGGCCGTTTTTATAAGCTTTTATTAAACTTATTTGTTTAATGCTCTTTTCTTAGCAAGAACAACTACTGCGCCTGCCATAAGAGCCATAACAACTGCAAGGAGGATAGAAGCGTTGTCGCCTGTTTCGGGAGCGATGTCGCCATCGTCCTCAGAGCCAGCGCCTGCATTCTCGCCGTCAGTGTTGTCACCGCCTGTGGTGGCGTCGCCCTCAGTCTTATCGTCATCGGGTGTTGTTGCGCCGCCGCCTGTTGTGGTGTCACCCTCGGTCTTATCGTCATCGGGTGTTGTTGCGCCGCCGGTTGTTGTTCCTGTTGCAGCGATTTCCTTACCAGTTTCCATAACGGTACCGCAGAGCTCGCAAACCTTATCTCCGGTATAACCCTTATCGGTTGCGGTGGGTTCTTTCTTATCCTTAAGATCAGCTGCTGCCTTGTGCTCGAGAGCCTTAACTTCTTCGCCCTCTTCCATTGTGTAACCGCAAACCTTACATACAACATCACCGGTGTAACCGGCAACGCCGCACTTAGCTTCTTCAACGTCTACACGCTCTGCAGCCGCCTCATGCTTAAGCATATCGGTTTCCTTGCCCTCTACCATAGTAGTGCCACAATCCTTACATACAACGTCGCCGCTGTAGCCCTTCTTGGAGCAGGTAGCGTCAACCTTATTCTTAAGCTCTGCAGCTTCAACATGGGAAAGCTTATTGGTTTCTTCGCCTTGGTTCAAAACAGTCTTTATCTTTGCTGCATCACAAACTGTGCAGATAATGTCTCCGGTGTAGCCTTCCTTGGTGCAGGTAGCTTCTACTACGCCAACGCGCTCTGCAGAAGGTGTATGATCGGGACGAGTTGTGATAGGTGTTCCGGCAACAAAGATGTATTCATATCCTGCTGCTGCA
This sequence comes from Oscillospiraceae bacterium, assembly GCA_017461245.1. Taxonomy (GTDB): domain Bacteria; phylum Bacillota; class Clostridia; order Oscillospirales; family Ruminococcaceae; genus SIG578. The sequence continues at coordinate 977 of JAFTYW010000012.1, read as the reverse complement.
CAAACTGTGCAAACGATATCTCCTGTAGAACCGTCCGCATAGCAGGTAGGATCCTTAGGCACGGGAGCGCCGGAAGGAGTGTGCTGGGGACGATTGGTGTACTTCTCGTCTACGAGAGTGGTGTTACAATCGGGGCAAGTAACCTTCTTGTAGCCGTCCTGATAGCAGGTTACGGGAACCTCAACGGTTGTTTTGTTCTTGTGATTGAGAGCGGTGCCCTCCTCAACCTCTGTTACTACACTCTTACATGCAGAACAGTTATAGGTGGTGTATGCATCTGCAGTACAGGTTGCCTCTGTCCTAATGCCGGCATCCTTAACGTGACCTGCTGCGCCGCAAACGTGAACGCTCTTGAACTGATTCTCGTTTTCGAAGACAACGATGTCGCCGATATAAAGGGTCTTGTCGTCCCAACCATCTAAGGTGTGTGCCTTACTGTCGTGGCAGGGCGATGCAGCGCCGGCTCCGTTATGCAGATAGGGCAGAATTGAAAGTCCACCATCTTTGTTGCCATTGGTAATATTGTCCTTACCATATACATCAAGAGGAACAACTACCCATCCATCGAATGCGCCCTCAAAGATAAAGTCTTTAGAGTTCCACTTTTTCCAGCTGTCAGGAGTGTTGATAGCGCCTGTTGCCTTATCAATGGTATAAGCGGTTTCTAAGGTTGTTAAGGTTTGTCTTCCGTTCATATACAGATAGAAGCCACTTGTCTTGTTGTTCGGATCCTCAATCTTAACTCTGATTGCCATATAGTTAAGCTTGGTTTTGTCGATAGAGCTGTGAAGTCCTGAAGTGCTAACAGAGCCATATGTAATAGCATCAGCTAAAACAGTCTGGTTTACACAGGTAGCAATAGGCTGGCCTGCGATAGAATCTTTTACTCCATCACCATCAGCATCTTCGCTACCTACGGCTCCTTCAGGGTATACTTCAGCTTTATCAAACTCAATAAAGGTTTCGCCGTCAAACTC
>JAFTYW010000011.1 GCA_017461245.1 Oscillospiraceae bacterium | reverse complement strand
TCGAACCCACGACCTCTAGCGTGACAGGCTAGCGTTCTAACCAACTGAACTACCGGGCCATATTTGGTGGGAACAACAGGGCTCGAACCTGTGACCCTCTGCTTGTAAGGCAGATGCTCTCCCAGCTGAGCTATGCTCCCAGAAATATCGACGCTGTTTCAGCGACGGATTACATTTTAACACACAGTTTCCCCGATGTCAATAGTTTTTTTAATTTTTTTTGCCCTTTTTTATATATATGCCGTTTGACGAGGAAAATTCACAAAAAAATGCTTTTTATTGCGGGCGGATGCGGCGCAAAGCCAACATTCGACAGGAACTGTAGGGAACGGCCTATGTGCTGTTCCGATCGGCACGACACGCAGGTCGTGCCCTACGAATTAAAATTTACATTTTTTGTAAGGGAGGGCGCTTAAGGCCCTCCCCTGCAATATTAACAAAATTATTTTAGAAATTGCGGTTTTTGTGCAGGCTTTTCTTTTTATCCTTGTAGTTGCCGAAGATAAGCACCCAGACGCAAAGCGCCAAAATTGCCACTATAATGACCGCAACGGCGATGTACTGGCCCTTGGGCGAATCGTTTTCGGTTTTGGGAACTTCGCTGACAACCTCTGACGAAACGTTCTCCTGCTCGCTCGAGGTGTCCTCTATAGGTCTGTCGACCTTCTCGTAGAGGTTGGGGGCTTTTTCGGGGGCTACCCTTGCGCCCGCCGCCGACTCAAAGCTATAAGCAAGGTTTAATATTTTGGCATCTTCGCCCGCGAGAGCGACAAACTCAAGACCTGCCGCCGCGCCGCTACTATGCATTCCCATAGGAACTGTTATGGCAGGCAGACCCACCAGAGAGGGCAGATACATTCCGCTGTTTAGATAAACGGCATTAGAGGACTTGTGGCTGCCGTATTCATCAAAGCCGCTTTTCATCGGAGTTGAGAGATAGCTGGGGAAAATAAAGGCGTCTGCGCCATTCGTTTCGAGTAAGCTCTTAAGCTCTGCCTTAAGCGCCGCCTTTGCGTTTGCGCTGCCCGAGCTTGACTCGCGGCAGGTGTTATAATAGGTAAAAAGCTTGGGGATAGAAACGGTTACGACCTTGGCTCCCTGCGCCTCGATGGTTTTCACCGCAGCATCAAAGAGTGCCGAGATCTCCTTGTCTATCTGCTTAAATTCGTTGGGGGAATTATAGGTGTACTGCGAAAGCTCCTTGACTACGGCAACTGTTTTGCCCTTTAAAGCGTCCTTTGAGAGCGCCTTTGAATAGGTCATATCCTTTGTTGAGTCGGTAAGAACGTCAAGCATCAGAGCCGCGTCGGCAACATTTTTGGTAACAGGGCCGACGGTATCTCTCGCCTTGACGACGTTCTCAATGCCCGAATAGTCAACAAGATCGTGTGTCGGGCGCAGGGCAACTGTGCCGTTTAAGGCGGCGGGATAGGTCATAGAGCCGTTTGTATCGGTTGCAAGAGCAGCAACAGCAAGGTTTGCCGAAACGGCAACGGCGCTACCGCCAGAACTGCCGCCCGCCGAGAGCGCAGTGTTATAGGCGTTTCTCGTTTCGCCGATTAGTGAGCTTACTGTGTACCTTGTTGCAACATCGTCGGTACTCATATTGGTCTTACCCAGAATTATAGCGCCCTGACCGACAAGGTAGGCTACTGCGGCCGCGTCTGTTTCTGCCGCCTCTTTTGAAAGCGAGGTCTTGCCCAGCGAAGTAGGAAAACCGCTTACATCTATATTGTCCTTAACCAGAATGGGAATTCCGTGCAGTATGCCGCGGGTGTGGCCGGCCGCTCTCTCGGTATCGAGCTGCTTTGCCTGTGCAATAGCGTTGGTGTTAAGGGAAATTACGCTATTAAGCTTAATACCCGCCTTATCGTATGTATTTATTCTTTCAATATAGGTCTCGCAAAGCTCCTGCGAGCTTATTTGCCCCTTTTCGAGCATTGTTTTTATCTCGGAAATGCTTGCCTCAAAAACGTCTGCCCTGCCCGCCTCATTTATTACGCCTTCGCTCTGTGCGATACCCGACGAGCTGCTCGCCAGAGCAGAAACGGGGCAAAGCGAAACCGCCGCGCAAAGCGCAAGACAGATAAAAGTCTTCAAAAAAGCTTTGATAAAAATCACTTCCTTTTTAGTGCTTAACTCTATTTTATAAGACAGGCGCAGTAAAGTCAAGAAAAGCTATCTGTAAATTTTCTTTTAAAGCGGTTGAGTTTTACGGCAGTGTTGTGTTAAAATAAGTAATAGATTTTTGAAAGGAGAGGTGAAAATGCGTAAAGCGACAGTAAGGCTTAAAAGAAAGCACCCCGTGCTTCGCGTTTTTTTGACGATTATCGCGATTTTTCTTGCCGTTTTTCTACTGCTTGAAATAGGCGTTTTTGCTCTCCACTACAAAGAGCCGTACACTCCCGACTACAAAAAAGAGAATATTTCGGCGGTTTTATCAAAAGAGGTTTTAACCGACGAGGATTACACTCTGCTCTTTGAGCAGACGGGTCTTACAAAAATCGGCATTGACTCGCTTATCTCGGCGGGCAGAAGCGAGGATATTTTAAAAATTCAAGAGGACTTTTTTGCAAAATACGAGATAAAGAAAATTCAGTTCTCGCCCATCACCTGCTGTCACGAAAATTATGAGGAAATCGAAACCGTGCCGCTTGAGAACGGCGACGTAATCATTTCGCCCACCTCACATTTTTCCTTTTACGAGATCGGGCACAGCGCGATAGTTGTTGACGCCGCTGAGGGCAAGGTCATAAACGCGACCGGCTACAACAACAAAAGTTGCTACGAGGACATTTCGGCGATCACCATCGACCCCTCGTTTATCATTCTGCGTCCCAAGGCCGACAAGGCTAAGCGCGAGCAGATCGCAGAGTACGTAGAGGCCGAGCTTTTTGACCTGCATTATTCAATTTCGGTGGGCGTTTTGTACCCCAAGTTTTCCGAAAAGCCGCTTGCAACAAACTGCTCACACCTTATCTGGCACGCATTTAAGAATTTCGGCATTGACATTGACGCAAACGGCGGAAAAACCGTTTTCCCGATGGATTTTGCCACCTCAGAACACCTTGAGATAGTGCAAATACGCGGCATCGACCCCGCAAGCCTCGGAATTGAAAACAAAAAATAAATAGGACACATCATTTTGAGGTCTTGCTCTATGATGCGTCCTATTTTTATTCTATGTAAAATTTATCTTCACTCCACTTTGCAGGGTTTGTGTCAATGTAGTTCCATATTTTCAGATAATCACTTTCATCACGAATAATGTGGTCGTAGAATGATGTTTGCCACATTTTTTGTTTAGAATTTATTATATGGCATTTGCGTGTTACTATTGATTTAAACGTGCAAATAATATCTGACAATGTAGGGCAGGGGCTTGCTCCTGCCGATTTTGTATCTATTTCAATTATAGCATGAATATGATTTGGCATTATTACATATTTATTGATTTTTATATTATCATATCGATTTTCCAAATCAAGCAATTCTCGATTTACAATTTCACCAAATGCGGACAGCTGTATTTCGGCAGGAGCAAGCCCCTGCCCTACAACACTTGAAAATATACATCGCTTATTGTGGGTACATATTGTTACAAAATATTCCCCTGTACTGCTATAATCATAATCCTTCAGCCGTGTTCTTTTTCTTTGGGGCAATTTCATTTTTTCAGACTATTCCTCAATTTTTACTATGTCAATTGCTGCGTTTAAAAGAATATTTATAAGTTCGTTTCTGGAACGATTAGTTTTGCCCGACAATTCGTCCAGACGCTCTAAAAGTTCATCCTTCATTCTGACAGACACAACCTTGCAGCCGTCTTCGCCTTTTCGAGCATTCTTTTTAGTTATCTTTATTACATCTGCCATATTTACACCCCTTTTGTAATTATATTTTACCTTGACAAATGTAGTTTTTGTATATTATAATTTTGTAGTAAATATATAACTACAATAATGTAGTATTAAGAGGTGTTGTTATGAAAAAGTTTGTGTGTACGGGTTTAGTTACAGTTATGTTGCTTTTTTTATTTGTAGGATGCAACCAAGAAAATGAACAGATTGTTGGAAACAGCAAAACGAAAGGGAAAGTTGTAGGAATTTACTATTCAACCTCCCATGAAGTTATAGTTTTACAAGAAGACGGCAGCGCCAAACTTTCTTTATCTGCTTTTACCGATATAACCGATCCCGAAGCAAAAAAACTCTATACATGGACGCTGGAAGATGATATAGTTGTTATAACACCTACTGAGGATAGTTTGACACACTATGCTTACTTAGTAGAAGACGGTATTATATATAACAATAGTTTTTACAAAAAAATGAAATAAGCAGTTAGTGAAAAAAGACTTGGAGGATTTCTCCAAGTCTTTTTTTGATTTCTTTTACGCCCGTGAGGGCGGCGTTTTTGTTAGTTTTCGAACTTATTATCCTGACGGTTGTCAAAGGAATGCTCGTTTTTGTTCTGGTTATTGTTATCCTTCTTCTGAGAAGACTGGTTATTGTTTTTCTTATTATCAAAATTGTTCTGCTGCTTGTTCTGCTTATTAGACATATTTTTCACCTCTTTTCACAAATAGTATCTGCAAAAAGAGCTCTTGTATGCAAAAGTAAAACCGAAAGCGAGCGCTCTCGGTTTTTGAAAATTTTTGAAATTTTTAACCTAATTTGGCCTCTGCCAAAAACTCTATAACAGGCGCCTTGCACTCGTCCGACTCAAAGACGATGACCTCGTTTTCGCCGCTCTTTAGGAAAGGCGCGGGCAGATACAGCGTTTTTTGCGGGCCTGCGCTATTATAGTATCTGCCGAGGTTGTGGCCGTTTACCACGACAAAGCCCTTTTCAAAGCCCTGTAGCTCTACAAAGGTGTCGCAGGGCTCGCCATCGATTTTTAAAGTTCCCTTATAGAAAGTCGGAATTTTGGAAGGCTCTGCCTTTTTAAATTTAAGACCTGAAAGATCTTCCATAGGCAGACAGTAATGATTAAAGCCGAAATGGAAGCGGTTTCCGAGCTTGATTCCGCCGACAATTCCCTTTTTATCAAAAAGCTTAGGGCCATAATTTATTCTGCCCATATTCTCAACAAGAATGTCGAGCCGCTTTTTCTCGTTAAAGTCGACCGAAATCTTAACCTCGTCGCACCTTTGGCCTCTCTCGCGGATTCCCACAAGCTCTCCGTTTACAAAGATATGCGCGCGGTCGTGAAGCTGGGTGAAGTTGAGGCTGAGCTCCTCAAGCGGACCTTCGATCTCTGTCGAATAAACGAGATAACCGAAGTCTTGATCAAGCTGCTCCATAGTCTGCGGATATGCAGCAAAAATGGGATTGGAAATGTTTTCAAGATTTTCAAAAAGCGGAGCGCACTGCGTCATCTCGAGCTTGCCATAAGCCGCTTTGGGCAGGTTTTTGACATCCAGATCGGGCGCTTTTACGCCTGTGTTTTTCTCAATGCACTCTTTTAAGGCAAAATAATTTTCGGTCATATCGCCCGCCTCACTTAAAGGAGCGCAGTAGTCATAGCTTGTGATGGTCGGCTCGTACTTACCGTGGTGATTTGCGCCGTTTGTAAAGCCGAAATTGGTGCCGCCGTGCAGCATATAAACATTAAACGAGCCGCCGACATCGAAAAAGCTCTGCACCTCTTTTACAAGCTCCTCTGCGCTGCGGGTGCGATGTTCGCCGTGCCAATGATCAAACCAGCCGCACCAGAACTCGCCGCACATAAATGGCTGGTCGGGGTGCAGTTTTTTCATATACTCGGCTGTCCATTTAACGTTGCTGCCAAAGTTTGCAACGGTCAAAAGCTCGGGCAAAAGACCGCCGAAGCGCATTGAATAGCTAAGTCCGTCAGAGGTAAAGAGAAGGCAGTCAATGCCGTTTTCCTTATACAGCTCGACAACCTTTTTAAGATACTCCTTATCGTCGCCGTAACTACCGTACTCGTTTTCGACCTGCACCATAATTACCCTGCCGCCGTTTGTGGAAAGATGCGGGCGGATTCTCGAAAGCAGCTCTCTGTAATAGTGAGCGACCTTTTCAAGATAGGCGCTATCGTTGCATCTAAGGCCTATGTCGTATTTTAAAAGCCAGGACGGCAGGCCGCCAAGCTCCCACTCGGCGCAGATATAAGGGCCGGGGCGCACGATCACGTTTAGATCAAGGCTTTCGGCAATGGTGATAAACCGCTCGATATCGAGCATCCCGCTAAAGTCAAACTCGCCCTCGCGCCTCTCGTGCAGGTTCCAAGGGGTGTAGGTCTCGACGGTGTTAAAGCCGCAGGCCTTGAGCTTTTTGAGCCTGTCCTCCCAGTACTCTGCGGGAATTCTGAAATAATGGATAGCGCCCGAAATGATCTGATAGGGCTTTCCGTCCATTAAGAAATTGTCCTTGTCATAGCTTAAGATCGGCATGGTTATCACCTCTGCCCTCATTATATATAATGTGCTTTTGTTTTGCAATATTATTTTTGCATCAATCAACATTTAGTTGTAGGGGAGGAGCAAGCCCCTCCCCTTTTGTTTTAATTGGTTCGGGAGGGGTGATCCCTCCCCCACAAGCTAAAACCAACGTACAATAGAGTCTGTAGGGAACGACCTATGTGTCGTTCCGTTTGTTTTTCGGGCGACCAATGGTCGCCCCTACGTTGTAAACTTAACGTCCAATAGGATGTAGGGCACGGCGCTTGTCGACGCGCCGTTTTTTGCGGCGGGAGCAAGCCCCCGCCCTACAAATGTAAAACCAATGTTCGATAGTACATAGGGGAGGGGCTTACTCCTCCCGCAAAAACATATAACCTTACGGGAGGGCACAGAGGCCCTCCCCTACAAATACAATTTATCCGTTTGGTTTCTCAATATTTTCAATTTTCAACTTTCAACTAAAAAAGGACACCTTGCGGTGTCCTTTTTTTATAAACCTTAATAGTTCTCTGCTCTGACCTCGAAGAAGCTCTGGGGATGAACGCAAACGGGGCAGATCTGAGGAGCCTTGTTGCCCATTACGAGATGTCCGCAGTTGCGGCACTCCCACATGGTCATTTCGCCCTTCTCAAATACCTGCTGCATCTCAACATTGTTAAGAAGTGCACGGTATCTCTCCTCGTGAGCCTTCTCGATAGCGGCTACCATACGGAAACGAGCTGCGATTGCGGTAAAGCCCTCTTCCTCAGCCTCTTTTGCGAAGGTTTCATACATATCGGTCCACTCATAGTTCTCGCCCTCAGCGGCTGCCTTAAGGTTAGCGGCGGTGTCACCGATGCCGCCGAGCTCTTTGAGCCACATTTTAGCGTGCTCTTTCTCGTTATCAGCGGTCTTTAAAAAGAGCGCTGCGATCTGCTCGTAACCCTCTTTTTTTGCAACTGATGCAAAATAGGTGTACTTATTTCTTGCCTGACTCTCGCCGGCAAATGCTGCCGCGAGATTTTTCTCGGTTTTTGTTCCTTTTAACTCTGCCATTATAAATTCCTCCCAAAAATTTCCTTTTTTTAATTATATACCCAAACTGCTAAAAATTCAACAGTTAGATTTCAGTTTTCCAAAGTCCGTGCAGGTTGCAGTAAGCATAAACTGCGACGGGTTCCTCGCCCTCAGCCAGAACGAATTCTGAGCGGGGCGGCTTTCCGATCTCCAGCACTTTGCGCTGACCGCCGTTTTTGGTTTCAAGATAGAGCCAGACTATCGAGTGATCCTCGCCCATGGGGTGCTCTACCGAGCCGACGAAAGCCGAAACGACGTTTCCCTTAACCTCTACGACGGGAAGGTGCTTTTCGCGTGATGCCTCGACGGTGTTTGCCTCGAGAGGCTGCATCTTTTCTCCGCAGCAGACTACGGGAACGCCCTTGTCGTCAATCATTCCGATCAAGTTCTTACAGTGATTGCACAGATAAAATCTAGGTTTACTCATTTTACTTTGCTCCTTTTTTGTGTTTTTTATTACATTCGGGGCAGACCCCCACATAAATCAGCGAATAGCTCTTGATATCAAACCCCGCCTCACTCGGCGCTAAGACTGCCTTTTCATCGGGCGAGCAGGAGAGCGGAATATCACTCATCTGACCGCACTCGCTGCAAAGAAAGTGGTAATGACTCTCTAAATTAAAATCAAAGTGATCGGGGCCGATAGGGGCGGAAAGTCGGCGGATAGCGCCGTTTTCTGAAAGATGAGCAAGATTTCTGTAAACAGTTCCGAGGCTGATGTGCGTCGCCTCTTTTCTCGCCCTTATGTAGATGGTTTCTGCTGTCGGGTGGTCAAGGCTTTTTTGCACCACATCGTAAACAAGCTGTCTCTGCGCTGTGTTTCTGTGAGCCGTTTCTTTTGTCATCTTTTCACTTCCTCTCGCTTATCTTGATGCTATTATATCACAGAGTTTTTGCTTTGTCAAGTATTAGTAACTATTATCAATAAGGAATTTTCAAAAAATTTTTGAGGGGCAAAAATGGCTCTGCACTGCGCTTTGTTGGCAGTTTTCAGTTTTATTCTTCCCCTCAAAAAGAAAAATAATCAAAAAATTTTATTTTTTTGCCCAGCCGTCTATACCTGAACGAACCAGCGCGCCGAAGATCTTTTCGGTAACTCCGGGGGCGTTTTTTTCTTCTTCAGCAAGCCTTTCCTTTACGGTCTGCCTAAGGGTCTTGCCGTCAACCGTACATCTGCTCTTTATAATAGGAAGGTTTAATCTCGCGACCGCCGCCGATATCTCGGCTTCGGGAGCGTAGATAAGCGGCCTTATCATATAGATATCCTTGCGGGAGAGATAGGTGACGGGCGAAAAGCAGCCTATTCTGCCCTCAGAAAAGAGGTTCATCAAAAAGGTTTCGACAACGTCGTTATAGTGGTGGCCAAGGGCAAGCTTTTTGCAGCCCGCCTCTAAGGCGGCATCGTGCAGAGCGCCCCTTCTCATTCTGGCGCAGAGGCTGCAGGGGCTTTTTTCTTTTCTTTCCTCAAAGACTATCTCTCCGATATGTGTGCGCTTGATAACAAGCTCAATTCCCTTTTCGGCGCAGAGCTTTTCAATGGGGGTGTAATCGGTTTCAACTCCGTTAAACTGCGGGTCGAGAATAATGGCGACAAGTTCGTACTTTTTTGGATAGAATATCCGCATTGCCGCAAGTGCAGCGAGGAGCATGACCGAATCCTTACCGCCCGAAACACCGACGGCAATTCTGTCGCCTTCCTCTATCATATTATAATCGTCGCAGGCGCGGCGAATGTATGAAAGCATTTTTTGCATAGGTTTCTTCCTTTAATATATATTATATTCATATTATAATCGGCAAAATGCTTTAAGTCAATCCGCCAAGTTCACAGTTATTTAAACTGCGCGTTACATTTTTCGCTTTACTTTTTTATGTGTATGGTATATAATCTTTTAAAATTACATAAAGGAGAAAAACTATGAGTAATTTTATACCGTCATTTGAGGGGAATTTAAGAAATCACATTTTAGAGGTTCCCGAAGCTATAAACGAGTGCAGCGGAATAAGAATCTTTGGAAAGCTTATCCGCTCCCTTATTTTCACAACCGACGTTAGCATAATCTGCAACAACAACGCCGACGCCGTTTTATCGGTCTACGCCTTTACGCCTCAGCTTAAAATAACACGTGCCATTCTCTCGGCTTCTGACATTCCTGTTTTCACAGGCGTTGGTGGCGGCATAACACGCGGCGCGAGGGTCGTAAACAACGCCAGAGGCGCCGAGAACGCAGGTGCATTCGGCGTAGTCGTCAATGCGCCGACCACCAACGAGGTCATTTCGCTCCTCAAAAAAGAGGTCGAGATACCAGTTATTGCAACCGTTATCTCGGAAAAAGATGACTTTGCCGCCAGAATTGAAGCAGGCACAGACATTTTTAACGTTTCGGCCGCTGCCGACACCCCCAAGGTAGTCGAGCGCATAAGAAGTCTTTATCCCGAGTTCCCCATTATTGCAACCGGCGGCCCTACCGACGAGAGCATCAGAAACGTTATCCGTGCAGGCGCAAACGCGGTAACCTGGACACCGCCCAAAGCAAGCGAGCTTATGCAGCAGCTTATGGCAAAATACCGCGCGCAAGAGGGTTAATTTCATCTGTTAAAAAATGAAATGAAAATCAAGAAACAGAGAGAAACCGAGCAAATTAAAGAGAAATCGAGAGAATGAGGGGTATATTTTAAATTTTTGGCAAAAAACCCCTTGACTTGTCTTTTCGGCTGTTATATAATAAGCAAGCGCTTTGTGAAACGTCTGGCTTGCGCAGGCGATTTATCAAGGAAATTTCAGGCTTAGATAAAAGCCTAGTATAAACGGAGGTTAAACAATATGTCAACTTTTATGCCTAAAAGTAACGAAATCGTTCGTAATTGGTATGTTCTTGACGCTGCAGGAAAGCCCCTTGGCCGCGTTGCAGCTGTTGCCGCCGATCTTCTCAGAGGAAAGAGAAAGACCATCTTTGCTCCTCACGTAGATTGCGGTGATTTCGTCATCATCATCAATTCCGACAAGGCTGTTCTCACAGGAAACAAAGCCGATCAGAAATTCTATCGCCGTCACACCGGTTGGGTAGGCGGACTTAAGGAAGTTAAGTACTCAACTCTTATGAGAGAAAATTCCGCTAAGGCTATG
>JAFTYW010000010.1 GCA_017461245.1 Oscillospiraceae bacterium | reverse complement strand
TCCTTTATTGATACATGCATAAATGCATTTTTATGCACATAATCCTTGAATATACACTTATATTATACCACAAATTTCAAAATACACAACTATTTTGCTTCAACAATATTAATATTTTCTGAATTTATTTTTGTTTTTTGCAAAACAATTTCAAAAATTTGTGCCGCTTGAGCATCAGAAAGCCCTTTTGAGCTCACAACAACGCTTGCATTTTCCCCATCAATAAAGGCAACGCACTCGCTAAAGCCCTTTGCCTTAACAAGCTCCTCAATAGCAGTTTCACTCTTCGCATATTCGGCAATTTCTGTTGCTTTTTGGGTAATTTGTGCCTTTTGCGCCTCAGTTAATGTCTTATCTTCGAGCATGGTCTGAACAGTTTCGAGCGCTTCATCGCGATTTTTTTGTCGATTCAGCCTTGCCTGAGCAAAATATTCCTCAGATGTTTCTGTTACCTCAACGCCTGTCTGTTGGGTCTCGCCATAAACCTTGTCACTATCGCCCGATGTGTCTAGATTTACATTGTTGTTTGAAAATTCCCAATTTAAGTAAACTGCTACACCGAGAATAACAACAAGCGATGCCAAAATCAACTGTCTTTTTCTGATAAGTACATTAAGTTTCATAATGTTCTCCCCTTTTATTTCATTTTAATTACACTGATTTTATTTGATGAAATACCCAACAAGGTTTTAACTGCGTTAGTTATCCTTTCTTTTGTTTCAATATCGTCTGCCCCCTCACACAAAACCAAAACACCTCTGATCTTTGGCTCTGTAACGTTTCTTACAAGGGCAACCTTTTTTCCGTTTGAATCCTCAACCATAACAATTTCTTTCTCAATGTCTGTTTTGTTTTTGCTTTCTGTTTGGTCTGACTGGATATCCTGCGATATTGAGTCATCTGTTGCAAAGTTCTGTTCAGATGAGCTTTCTGCGGTGATCATTATCTTGCATTTTCCAGCTCCATCAATAGAGGCAAGCATCTCTCTTGTTCTTTTTTCAATAGCTTTTATGTATTCTTCAACGCTGACTGTTGTATTGCTCACGGATGTCGTTTTTTTGCCGTTTGAAAATATGTCTGAAAAGCCAATCAAGAGCATCCCGCATATTCCAAGGACCAAAATCACGCTTACCGTTCTCTTATTACCGAGTTTTTTGATGAAAATAGATGTAAAGTGTTTTAACTTGTCATTCATTTTTAGTGTTCTCCTCGGCATTTAAGGCATTTATCTTTATCGTAAGTCCCAAATTTCTTTCTAAAGCAGCTTTTAAATTGTCCTTGTCTATCTTATGCAAGTCCATAACAGTAATATTCACGCATTCTATCTCTATTCTATCTTCTGATTGTTTAAGCTCGGTGTTTATTCCAAAATCACTTGAGAGCCCCAAAGCGTCTAATTCATCATCTATCAGCGGAAAAAGTGACTGAGAAACACTGTTTTCAAGCTTATTTAACATGTTTTCGTCAAGAATATGGTCCTGCTTTTCTACTACATTTTCTGCTGATGCCTGCAGCGACAAATCGATCTCATCAATCAAATTAAGCATTGGCGAAAGAACTCCCGCAAGCACAAATGCAGATATTATCAGCTTCATCATCTTATGCTTTTCAAGTGACGGCGCTATCATTGACACCACAGACCCTATAACAACCGCCGCACACATTGAAAAGCCCCAAACCTTTACAGCTTCCAAACTATCCCCCACTCCCGATAATGAGTGTTACGGCGGTCGAAAGTATAACTAAAACGCCGTAGCTCAAAATTACCGATGTTAAAAGTCCTAAAACTGCTGAAATATCCTTCAAAAGTCCTGCTAATTTCTCTGCTCCAAGCATATCACCTATTATTGAGTTTAAATCGCAGGTAAGTTTATATATAAGTATCTTTATAAGCGGCGGAATAAAATAAATCGCCGCCGCAATTATTCCAAAAACTCCCGTTGTGTTTTTTATAAGTCCAACGCTTTTTTGAACTGTTGATGCCGCCTCGGCCAATGCTCCGCCAACAGCGGGGACAAAACTGCCAACAAAAAACTTACCAGTGCGAAGCGCAAGCGAATCTGATCCCGTGCCTATAAGTCCTTTTATAGTTATCAACCCGACAAAAGCGCCCATAAGCAAGGAAAGTGACCAATTTACAACAGATTTCACAGAATTGGTTATCGAATCCATCTTAAAGCCCGCGGTTATTCTACTGACAGTTGCAAGTGCGAGATACATGAGTATCAGCGGCAAAATAATCCCAGATAAAAAAGTCGAGAGAAACTCTGCAGCAAAAATCATAACTAGCTGATAACCCGCCCCGCTGTTTACCTGCCCGCCGCCGATCATAACCCCTGACAAAACAGGTACAAAAACCTTTACAAAACTGCTCATCTGCGTTATAAACCGTCTGGTTTCCTCTATGCAGGTAATTATCGGTACTATTGCAGTCGTGCAAACCGAAAGAACTGCAACCGCAGAAAAGCTTCTGTCAAGCTCAGCGCTTAAAAATCCCCCGTTTATTCCCGAGGCAATAGAGGTAATTATTATTACAATAAAAATAATATAAAACAAAAGAAACGGCGCATTAATCTCATTTTTTACAGCGTTTATTATGTAACTGACAACCTGGCTCGGCGACAGATCAAGTAATGCATCTATATCAAGGTCAGTAAAGCCGTTTTCATACAAAAGCTGCTGCGCATCCTCTGGGAAAATATCCTCAACAGAGCTTTCTGCGGCGTAGCTTGTAACAGAAAAACATACAAAAACAAGCAAAAAAACCGCAAAAGTGACTACTTTTTTCATCTTTTACATTGCCTTTCCTATAATAGTCTGCGTCAAAGAAAGCAAGTCTCTATAAAGCGGAAGTGCCGAAAGACATAACGCCACCTTTCCTGCAAGCTCTATTTTGTTTGATATGGAGATCTGCCCTGCATCCTTGCAAACGTCACTTGCAAACTGCGTTATATAGCATATTCCTACCGCTTTAATAAGAACAGTTATATACTCGTAATCTATTGCGGCCCCATCCATCATTTTTCTGATTTCAGAAATGATAGGAACGATCATTGATATTATTCCAATCAAAACAATCGCCGCAGTTATTACTGTTATTACAACTGCATATTCGGGCTTGTACTGTTTTAAAACAACCGCCAAAAGCGCCGCTAAAAGAGCAAGTACTACAACAGAAACAACGTCCATTTTCTCTCCTAAAGCCCAAATACGCTTTTTACGGTGTCAAAAAGCTCGCTTATCTGATAGATCATCATCATAAGCACGACAATAAGCCCTGCAAGCGTTGTCATTGTGGCCTGTTCCTCTCTTCCCGAGCGAATGAGGACTTGATTTAGCACTGTAACGATTATTCCAACAGCTGCAATTTTAAATATTAAATCTACATCCATTTTCTTTTCCTCCGATTAAGCTAAATCAACAGCACAAAAAATATTAAACCGCCGAACAAACTGCAGCTTAGTGTTACCTTTGATTTTTCTTTTAAGATGCCCTCCGCATCGCGCAAATTCTTTTTCAACATTTCGGTATACAACTGTATGTTTGAAATCTGACCGCTGACATCGCTGTCGCCAAGACAGATTGAAAATTCATTTAAAATATCTGTGTCACTTTTTGTAAGATGCATTTGTTCTGAAACCCTACTAACGCCTGCACACCAAGCAGATTTAAGGTCATCACCGCGTTTTAGGCTTGTAACACACTCGTTTAAAAAGATTACCTCGGTATCTGTTGCATTCTTCTGCATTTGCATCAGAAGCTCGGGTAGTGCCGAAAACTCGTAACTTATTTTTATTTTAAGAGCTGACAAAAGCTCGATCATTGCGGATATTCCGCCGACCCTTTTTCTGAGCATATTTATGTAATTTAGCCCTATGCAAACCGACGAGAACATAATCAAAAGACATCCCAAAAGCCTTATCATCAATCTATCTCCAATAACGTTTAAGCGAAATTATTTCCTTGACTTTACCCGGGCTTTCTTTGCCCTTTAACACAACTGCCGTTTCAAACACCGCGGTATGCATAAGTTTTACAAACTGCGGTCTTTTTAAGAGCTGAGAGAAACCCTCCGCGTGAATGCTTGCGATAAGCTTTGTTCCTGCATTTGCTATGCTTTCTATTGCAATTACGTCCCTATCGCTTCCAATTTCGTCGCAGACAATTATATCGGGCGACATTGCTCTTAGCGCAATCATCATTCCGTCGGCTTTTGGATAACCGTCAAGAACATCGCAGCCAAAGCCAAGATTGTTTTTGCTTATTCCCTCGCTTGTTGCAGCAATCTCGCTGCGCTCATCGACTATACAGACCCTCAAATACCCAAATTCTGCTCCTGACAGTCTGCCGGCCAGGTCTCTTAAAACAGTCGTTTTTCCGCTTGAAGGCTCGCCAACAATTAAAACCGAGCGAATTCTGTCATAAAAAACATTATTTATAATTTCGTCTGCAGCCCCCTCGATTTCTCTTGCAATTCTTATATTAAGCGAGGATATATTTTTTATGGCAGTAATTTCGCCTTGAGCGTTGGTCACCGCGGTAGCGCTTATTCCAACTCTATGCCCACCCGAAACGGTTATAAACCCATTTTTAAGCTCGTTCTGAAAGGCGTGAATAGAGTAGTTGCAAAGCTTTCTTACTGCCTCGTCCATATCGTTGTTCTCGACTCTGCAGATTGAGGAATCTGTAGGATTTAGTGTAGTAGTCCCGTCATATTTTAAAAAGCATCTCTCGTTTGACGTAATGATAACAACGGGGCAAAGCCTTTTGAGCCGTATTTCGTTTATTTGCGACGAAAGCTTTTCTCCAATTACAGAAATGGGATACCTTATTCTATCGGGTAAAAAAGCAGTTGCTTCTCTTAAGTTTTTTAAGGACGAATTCATAACACTTCCTCTTTTCTTTGGACAAGGCTCACTCAATTTTATTCAGAGCAAACCAACATTATTACAAAAAATAAAAAGAGGCTGGTTTTCAGCCTCTTTAACTTGTATAATCCTCAATAAGATATTTAAGCTTTACCTTTCCGTAAACCTCTATTCCCTTTCTAAGCGCTTTTTGATCGCTTTCGGGGAGAGTTGTGACATACACATCGTAAACTTCTATGGGAACGCTGTCACCCTGGGCAAAAACTGCTATCTTTCCCTCGTAAACGCCTATTGTGTATTTCTCGTTTTCATAGGCTTGAATTTGCCTGTCCTCATAAACAAAATTAAATATATTAAACGCTGCAAAGCCAAAGCAAAACAAAACAAATACCGATATAGAAATGATTTTAATAAACCTTTTCTGTTTGTCGGTAGCCTTCATACGCTTACCTCCCTTTTTTACTATCCTTTGAAAAATATTGGTAATTATTCGCTTTTTTATTCAATTTATAATGAATTTGTTAAATTTCAAAAAAGACTTAACAAATGGCTTTTTGTGTGGTATACTATTACAAGAATACTTTGGTATAATATAACAAATTATCTTAAAAAACCTTTTTAGCAAATTCTGAGGTTTCTAAGGAGAATTTAAATGAACAAACAATTTAAACTCAACGAGCTGCGAGCTAAGATCACAGAGCTTGCCTCTAAACTTAAAGAAGGTGCTTCCAAGCCTAAGACAAAGAAAATGCTTAAAACGCTTGGAAAGTCCCTGCTTACTATTTTTCTTGTTTGTGTTCTGACAGTATGTATCGTAACTGTTTCAATAGTGGTTATCGCTATTCAAGGCTTTGAATCGGGCGATTTTGAGTTGGCTATAGATAAAGAGGCTCTCAACTATACTTCTATTGTATACGGTTTGGACGAAAAGGGTGAATATGTAGAGTGCGAAAGAATCTGGGCAGGTGAAAACAGAATCTGGGTCGATTACGACAAGATCCCTCAGGATATGAAGGATGCAGTTGTCGCAGTTGAAGACAGAAGATTCCTTGACCACAACGGCGTTGACTGGGGCAGAACTGTTTACGCTTTCGCAAATATGTTCTTTAAGTTCTATGATACCGAGTTTGGTGCTTCAACAATCACTCAGCAGCTTGTTAAAAACCTTACCGGCGAAAATCAGCACAGAATTGACAGAAAAATTAAAGAAATTCTTACAGCAGTTAATCTTGAACAAAACTACTCAAAACCCGAAATACTTGAAGCATATCTTAACGTTATGCCTCTTGACCAAAATCTAAACGGTGTTCAAGCGGCTGCAAAGGCTTACTTTAACAAAGATGTTTCAGAGCTTTCACTTGCCGAGTGTGCGTCTCTTGCGGCAATTACTCAGCACCCCACAAAGTACGGTCCGTTTCGCAGTGAAGAAAACAACAAAGAACGCCGCAATATGATTTTAGGAATGATGCTCGAGCAAGAAATGATTACCCAAGAGGAATACGATAATGCCATCAATGCCGAGCTTGTATTTACCAAGGAACAGTTTAAATCCGCCGTAAACAGCTATCAGAGTTATTACGTTGATCAAGTTATGGTTGATGTAATCGACGACCTGGTTGAAAAGAACGGCTACCAAAGAAGCTATGCCCGTGAGGTTGTAACCCTGCACGGAATTAAGATCTACACCCCGATGGACATCAAAATGCAGAACGCTTTGGAAGAGCAGTTTGAAACAATGACTGCCTTCCCCAAGGTAAGTGGTGCGGTTTCACCTCAGTCCGCAATGGCTATCGTTGGTCTTGATGGTCGCGTTCAGGCTATGGTTGGTGGTCTCGGAGAGAAAAAAGGCGACTTACTTTTCAACCGCGCAACCTCTGCCCTTCGTCAGCCCGGCTCCACAATGAAGCCTATATCAATTTATGGGCTTGCAATTGAAAAAGATCTTATAAACTGGTCTACAATTATGACTGACAAAAAGATCGAACTTTCTGACGGAACGATCTTTAGCAACTACTACAACGGATACCTCGGCAATATGCCGGTTGAATATGCGCTTCAGCGCTCGGTCAACACCATTCCCGTTCAGCTTTCGCAAACACTTACTCCAAGAGAGAGCTTTAATTTCCTTACCGACAAGCTTGGAATTACCTCGCTTGTTTCTTCAAGAAAGGTCGGCACAAACGTTCTCTCTGATATTAACCTTTCGCCCATGAGCCTCGGTGGTTTAACCGACGGTATTTCCCCTCTTGAGCTTGCTGCGGCATATCAGGTGTTCGCAAACGGAGGTTACTACAACAAGCCCGTAACCTATCTCAGAGTTGAGGATTCTGAGGGAAATGTAATCTTGGAAAAAGAGAGCGAGCCCGAGCGAGTTATCAGTGAGGAAACAGCTGTTATTATGAACAAGATGCTTCAGCGCGTTTGTACCGGAACATACGGAACTGGTCGTGCCGCAAAGCTCAACAATATGCCTACCGGAGGTAAAACAGGTACCACAAACGATAAAAAGGACATTTGGTTTGTAGGTCTTACCCCCTACAATGTTTCGGCACTCTGGTACGGCTACGACACACCTAAAACCTTAACCGGTATCAACGTTTCTACCCCGTCGCTCTGGAAAAGGATCATGACTCCCGTTATGGCGGGCAAGCCCACAAAAGAGTTTATTGATTCTCCAAATGTTGTTGAATGCACCTACTGCTTAGAAACAGGCAAGCTTGCATCAAGCATATGCACCAAAACCGAAATCGGATATTACGACAAGGATAAGCTTCCGAGCGTTTGTGATTCTCACAATCCTTCCGGCACCCAGCCAGCCGTTTCGAGCGAAGCTTCTTCGCAAACTGAAACCTCATCTACTACAGAATCAACAAGCACAGCGCAATAACAAAAGAGCCTAACCGAATCGGTTAGGCTCTTTTTATTTTAAATTTAGTCTTCGAAAATTGCTTCTTCCTCTTGTCTTTGCTTTTCAATCTCAGCCATTGCAGGATCAAGCATAAACTTTTTAACGCAAGGATAAATATTGAAATTTACAATAAGTGAGGTAAGGGATGGAAGAAATACAAGATACATTGCAAGAGCAAGACTTGCGGCATCAAGCGATGCGGGGAAATTCGGGTCAAACAGCGGCATAATTGTAGGAAGAACTCCGTAAATTGCAAACCACCCGTAAATAAGAACAAGAATAATGGTTGTTATAATGTTTCTTCCCAAGCCAAGAAATGCGAACAAGAACGAGTTTTTAATAAGCTGACGAAGGGTTTGCTTGAAGGTTACTATCAGCATATAAATGTAATAAGACATAAACACAAACAAAACTGCCGCCATCAGCGCTACGCAGAAGCCGAAAAATCCAAAAACATTGCCCTGCGACATAAGACTGTAATAGAAAAACAATCCAAATCCAATTACAACAAAGCAAACAAACTGAATTATGCTGACTAAAAGCGACTGCCAGAAATTCTTTTTAAACTGGTCAAAAAAGTCGGAAATATCGGCATGCTCTTCCCTTGTAAAGTTTCTCATACAGTACGCCATAGCCGCTGTAGCGGGACCGATCGTTACAATCGGCAAGCATACAAGCACATATATTAAATTCAAAAGAACGATTTTCGTGAATTTTCTGAAATAGATTTCAAAAAACAGAAAAAATCTTTTTTTCTGAGGACCATCCTTTGAAACCCCGGGGCCTTCCCTCGTAGGATCAAACATTCCTCCTAAAAAATTACCCATTTCTTTCCTCCAAAGCTACTTTTTACCGTTATTATACACTCTTTGCGCGCGGATGGCAACGGTTGTATGTATCTTTAAACCGATTGTTTACAATTTGTGCATAAATTTGCGTTGATGCAATGTCTGCGTGACCAAGCATTTCCTTAACATCCTCAACACTTGCCCCGTTTTCGATAAGATGCGCCGCAAACGAATGGCGAAGTGTGTGCGGTGTTATCTCAACCTTCAACCCAAGCTCGTCGGCATACTGCTTAACTATCTTCCAAAAGCCTTGTCTTGTAAGCCTTGTGCCGTTCATATTTATGAACAGAGCGTTATTATCGTTTTGTGAATAATATGGATAGACTCTCAGTAAATAATCTCTGACAGCATTTTTTGCCGCGGAATAAATAGGAATACTCCTTATCACATTTCCGCTTCGGCAGGATACAACGCTTCTATTAATCTGAATATCGTCAAGATTCAAATCAATAAGCTCAGAAACCCTCATTCCCGTTGCATACAGAAGCTCAAGCATAGCCTTATCTCTACAACCCTTAGGGGTGTTTACATCGGGAATTTTTAAAAGCTTGTCCACTTCTTTACCAGAAAGAATTGTGGGAAGCTTTTTTTCTTGCTTTACAGCGTGAAATTTCTCTGTTGGGTCATAACTAGCAATTCCAGCAACGCGCAAAAAGCGGTAAAAACTCTTAACAGATGCAAAGCTGCGGTTTACAGTTGCCGGCGATTTTCCGCACTTTTCAAGCGCTTTTTTAAAGCCCTCAAGATCATTTTCTCTGACATCGCGGATATCGTGTGAAACGGAAATGTCTACATAGCTTAAAAATGACGAAACATCGCGCACATAAGCATCATAGGTACTCTTTGAAACGCAAAGCTTGTCTTTCAGATACACTTTATATTCTTGGAGCATATCAAACATATAAACACTTCCTTTCCTAAATTTTTATTTTGTAATTAAATAAGTAAATCGTGACATAAGCGCATCAAATGCGCTTATTAAAACCAAACAAAAGCCGAAAAACAGATATTTTTGATTGTATTTCTTAAAATTCAGATGGTAATCAACAGTTATTTTGTCATCAGATAAAAGGCAGTACATCTGCTTCGACATTTTAACCGAAAAGTTAATCGCATAGACAAACAAAAGACAGATAAGAACATTTTGAGGAAGTAAAAAAACAACTGATTTTAAAATACCCAAAAAGCCATATTGCAGGTATAAAAAGCCGAAAACAAGACCTTTTCCAACAGAGTCAAAAACAAGTGTTAAGTACAAAAACGGCGTTCCTATAGCACAAAGCCCGAGCAAATAAGACAGCGCTAAAGTTAAAAACGAGGAAGAAATTGTTCCGACAAAGCAGGAGAATATACTCCCTGTTTCTCGTTTTAAAAAATAAGCCTGCCAGACGCCATTTACAAAGGAATTTTCATAGTCTGAGAACATTCCAGCTGCGGCTGAGCCGAGCAAAATACCGACTCCAATAAGCCAAAATACAGAAATAAAAAAACGGTTATGAGAAAATAAACCGTTTTTGAGAGCGCTTGTCCTTATAATTCTTTTCATCCCAATCACCTTTGCTCACATTTTTTATACAAATATATGAACGGTGAAAAGAATATATGTAAAGAAAAATTATGTAAAACAGAACTATTCTGTTTGTACTATAAATAATAATACATTTTTTGTTAATTTTCAAGGCAACAGACGCATTTTCTACAATTTCGTCATTATTACAGAATTTACATCAAGGTAATTATGTAAACCTCACAATAATTATGTAAACTAAATTATGTAAACCACAGTTTAAAGTATATTACGTGTTTTTAAACCACTATTTTAAAGTGAAAAATCATATCACATTGTAAAAAGTCACAAAAACAAATAAAAAAATAACTACACTATTTTAGAAATGTATGTTATAATGTTAAATATTGACCCCTACCCCTTCAAAACTAATTAAGGATTGATAAAATGAGTTACAAACTCGAGCTCGGCGAATGGAATAAAATATTTGCCATTCCAAACAGTGTTGTTGAAAAATACATAAAGCTCGCTAAAGAGGATTTTATTAAAGTTCTTCTTGTTTTGCTTGCATACGCAGGGAATAATTTGTCTGAAAAAGAGATAAGCGA
The DNA here is from genome assembly GCA_017461245.1 of Oscillospiraceae bacterium. GTDB lineage: Bacteria > Bacillota > Clostridia > Oscillospirales > Ruminococcaceae > SIG578. The sequence continues at coordinate 39,331 of JAFTYW010000010.1, read as the reverse complement.
GATCTCAGGAGTTTCAGAATCTAATGTTGCTGATGCTATTGACTTCTGGGCAGAACATTCAGTTATTTCTAAAAACGATGCCGTACTCTCCCCTGCCGAAAAGGGAACTGTAGAAGTACCTAAGGCTGTTTTTTCAGATAAGCCGCTTATTCAAAAGGTTATCGACGCACCTAAAAAAGAGGCCGAAATCAGTGTAAATAAGAATATTAAAATCAGAACGAATGATCCTGTTCGTCTTTCGGGCTTTGAGCTATCTAAAAGAATTGAAAGTGCAGATGAGCTTAAATGGCTTGTTTCTGAAACCGAGCGCTTGTTTGGGAGATTTTTAAACCAAAGCGAGATTTCAGTTTTAGTTTCAATGTTTGATTACGCTGGACTTCCCGCTGATATAATCGTTATGCTGATCGAATACTGCATCTCTATTGATAAGGCAAACATGCGCTTTATCGAAAAAACAGCATACAGTTGGGCTGACCAAGGCATCGACACCCACAAAGCCGTTGAAGATCACATAAAAGCTTTGATCACCGAAAAAAACAACGAGTATCTTGTTAAGTCCGCTTTTGGTATTCACGACAGAAATTTAACAACAAAGCAAAAGGAATTTGTTTCGGTCTGGCTTGATAAATGGCAGTTTAGCATTGAAATGCTAAAGCTTGCTTATGAAATGTGCCTTGATAACACTGCGAAGCTCAGTTTCCCCTACATAAACAAGATTTTATTGAGCTGGTACGACAAGGATATTAAGACTCCGCGTGATGTTGAAGAAAACGAAAAAAACAGGCAAAACGACTCTGTTAACAAAACCTTCGATGCGCAGGAATTTGACGGTTTTTCAGATTATACCGTTCCCAATCTTTCCAAGAAAAAGTAAGCTTGAAAGGACATTTAAATGAAGTATTCCATAGAATTACTAAAACAGGCGGGCGAAATCGTAAGCGGCCGCAGAAAATCTGCTATAAGCATTTTTGAAGAAAACAAGAAAATAGCTTATGATAAGATCCCCGAGCTTAAAGAAATTGACAGCGAACTTTCTCTTTCAGGCTCTATGATATCAAGAGAGGTTTTGAGTCACAAAGGCGATTTTACCACCTCGCTTAACAAAATCAAGGAGCGAAACAACGCACTCATTGAAAGAAAAAAAGATCTGCTCTCGCAAAACGGATTTTCAAAGGATTTTCTTGATATAAACTACGCATGCAAAAAGTGTAACGATTCCGGCTTTGTTGATGCTATGCCCTGCGAATGCTTGATCGAAGTAATAAACTCGCTTGAAAGAGAAAAAGAGATCTGCTCGGGCGAGCCAAATCCCTTTGATACCTTTGATTTAAAATACTACCCTGAAATGCTCGGTAACATTCCCTGCCACGACATAATGCAGAGCATTTTTGAAAACTGCAAGCAGTATTCTGAGGAGTTTTCGCATTCCTCCCCTAACCTATTGCTTTTCGGCGGAACAGGAATAGGAAAAACGCATATTTCTCTTGCTATTGCTAAAACAGTCCAGCGAAAAGGCTTTAACGTTGTTTATATGTCTGCTCCCGACCTTTTTACTTCTCTTGAAAAGCAGCGCTTTAATCAAGAAAAGTCCGAGCAAAGCATTGAAAACATTTTATCCTGCGATCTTCTTGTAATTGACGATTTAGGAGCCGAATTCACAACCTCGTTTACTATTTCAGCGCTCTACAACATTGTAAATACACGAATTTTAGAGGAAAAGCCCACTATAATCACCGCAAATCTTACTCCCTCTGAAATTTCCCAGCGCTACAGCGACAGGATTGCCTCAAGGCTTCTTGGTTGCTACGAACATTTAAGATTCTGCGGAAACGATATTCGTATTTTAAAGAAAAAAGGCTTATAAAAAAGAAAACCGATAGCATTTTGCTATCGGTTTTTGTTTTATTTAATTTTCATCGAGATATCAAAAGCTTTTACTGAATGAGTTAAAGCGCCGAGGCTTATAACATCAACGCCGGTTTTAGCAACCTCTGCAATATTATTAAGGGTTATATTACCTGATGCTTCGGTTTTAGCTCTGCCTGCGATTATTTTAACGGCCTCGGTCATCTGCTCGCAGCTCATGTTATCGAGCATAATAACATCTGCGCCCGCCTCAAGAGCCTCATTGAGCTCGTCAAAATCTCTGACTTCGACCTCGATTTTGATCATATGACCAGTCTTACTGCGGAAAGCAGCAACAGCGTTTTTGATAGATCCGCAGGCATCAATATGATTGTCCTTGAGCATAGCCGCATCGCTGAGATTGTAGCGGTGATTTTTTCCGCCGCCGACTGTTACGGCATATTTCTGAAGAGCACGAAGTCCGGGAAGTGTCTTTCTTGTTTCAGCAACGGCTGCGCCGGTTCCCTCAACAAGTTTTACGCAGCGGTTTGTTGCTGTAGCAATACCAGACATATGCTGCAGGAGATTTAATGCAGTTCTCTCGCCCTTCAACAGAGCCGCGGTGTTTCCGCTCATTTCGGCAATCAAATCGCCCTTAGAAACGGTGTCTCCGTCTTTTTTATGCAAAGTATACTCAACCTTATCATCAAGAAGCTCAAAGACTCTCATAGCAATTTCAATGCCGCAAAGAACGCCTTCATCCTTTGATACAAAGTATGCCTCTGTTTTTGCATTTTCGTCAATCAGATAATCGGTTGTGGCGTCAAGGTAGTTTATATCCTCAGTAATTGCTCTTTTTATAATGTCATCAACATAAAACTGCGGTAATTTCATTTATAAGCTCCTTTAAGAATTAGCATTTATAACATCATTAAGAATAATGTTAGCAATTATTGCGGTATTTCTTGCTTCAACAAGATCTCTCGAGATTACAAAATCCTTATTTTCCAAAATCTTTTGGATTTCTTTAACCTCATTTATAGAATTTTTAGCCGCCTCAACATCAGGCACAACATAAAAGCCCTTTTGCAAGAGGTGCCTTATCTTTGTTCTGTAACCGTGAGGAAGCGGCGTGTTTCCGCACTTTTCTATCATATCAGCAGGTTCAGAAACAGGCGCTTTTTTACCGTTTTCTTTAAACTTCCTATTAATTTCAAGGGCAGCCATTCTGCCAAAAACAACAGCCTCAAGAAGCGAGTTACTTGCAAGGCGGTTATTTCCATGAACGCCACTATGGGTACATTCGCCCGCAGCATAAAGATCCTCAATAGTTGTCTGACCATTTAAATCAACGCGGATTCCACCCATAAGATAGTGCTGGCAAGGATAAACAGGAATGTTGTCGCGTGTCATATCAAAGCCCTCTGCCTTAAGCTTTTCATAAAGCATCGGGAAACGGTCTATAACAAACTTAGGGTCCTCGTGCGAAATATTAAGGTAGAATTTATTACTGCCGGTTTTCTTTTCTTCCTGCATAATGCACTTTGAAACAACATCACGCGGAGCAAGCTCGCAACGCTCATCATAATTGTGCATAAATCGCTCAAAATTACAGTTTAAAAGATATGCTCCCTCGCCTCTTACAGACTCAGAAATAAGCAGTCTTTCCCTATCCTCATGAGCAAATGCAGTAGGATGGAACTGTATCAAATGCATATTTTCAACAACGGCGCCCATCTTATGAGCCAGTACAATTCCGTCACCCGTCGCAATCTTTGAGTTGGTTGTGTATTCGTAAACTCTGCCGATTCCTCCCGTTGCCATAAGAACATAATCAGCAGAAACAACACTTTGCTCCTGCCCTATAAGCAGAGTCGCAAAGAACATTCCACCCTCTTTAACGAGTTTTATAACCTGAGTGTTTTCAGAAATAGTAACGTTAGGAAGCTTGCTCACAACCTTGGACAAGGTAGTTACAATAGCATTACCTGTCGAATCCTTGCGGTGAAGGATTCTGGGCAGAGAGTGACCACCCTCAAGGGTCATATTATAGCTTCCGTCCTCATTCTTATCAAACTCAACACCAAGCCTCGCAAGATTCATAACATCCTTAGGACCCTCGGTAATAAGCTCGTAAACAGATTCCGGGTTATTGGCATAACCGCCTGCAATCATTGTGTCTTCAATATGATATTCATATTTATCCTCATCAAGAGTTACAGCGGCAATGCCTCCCTGAGCAAGATCACTGTTACTGAGCAAAATCTCGCCTTTGCAGACAGAAAGAACACTCATCTCAGGAGAGATATGAAGCGCACCGTAAAGACCTGCAGCACCTGTTCCGATAATTAAAACATCAAAATGATTTTTCATACTTTTTTGTCCTCTTTGATAACATAAACAAGCAACAAAACATTGCTTTAACTCATTATAACACAATTTTCAGAAAATGAACAACTTTTTTAAAATTTTCTTTATTTTTTTAAATTATATATTTTTCGACGAGATATATTTCCTTTTTCGACACGTAAGCGGCAACTGAAACACCGTTTTCGCTGTATTCCTGCGATACAACGTTTCCGTTTTTTCTTATTTTGGCTATTAGATCCATCTTATCATAAGGAAACAAGAGATTTAGTTTTACTGTACTGCAAAGCTCGTCCTCTATTCTCTTTAAAAGGTTATCAAGCCCGAAACCCGAATGAGCAGAAATCACAACCGATTTATTATCTGCCAAAACCCCTATTCCGCCAACAAGCTTGTCGCATTTATTGTAAACTGTTATGATTTTATTTTCATCACAGCCAAGCTCCGTAAGAATCTTATTTGAAACCGCAAGCTGATTTTCATAATCCTCAGAGCTTATATCGCAGACATTCAAAATAAGGTCGGCGTAGACCGCCTCTTCAAGAGTTGACTTGAAGGCAGAAACGAGCTGGTGCGGAAGTCTGCTTACAAAGCCAACCGTATCGGTCAAGAGAACTGTTTGCCCATTTTCAAGGGTAAGGCTTCGGGTCGTTGGGTCAAGGGTTGCGAAAAGCATATCCTTTGAAAGAACGTCCGAGCCTGTCAATTTATTGAGAATCGTGGATTTTCCAACATTGGTGTATCCAACAAGCGCAACTGTGCTTATCTCGTTTTCTTTTCTCGCTCGACGGGTTGTTTCTCTTCTTTTCTTAACCTTTTCAAGCTCTCTTTCAAGCGAATCGATCTGGCGGTGGATATGCCGCCTATCGCTTTCCAGCTTGCTTTCACCAGGGCCTCTCGTTCCTATGCCACCGCCAAGACGAGAAAGAGCACTTCCCTTTCCCAAAAGGTGCGGCAGTCTATATTTAAGCTGCGCTAATTCTACCTGAAGCTTACCCTCGGCGGTATTTGCTCTACCCGCAAAAATATCAAGAATGAGCATAGTACGGTCAATTATGGCGCACGAGATCACATTTTCAATATTTTTAAGCTGAACTGCAGAAAGCTCAAGGTCAAAAATAACAAGGTCAACCTCGTTCACATCGCAGAAAAGTGCGATTTCCTTGAGTTTTCCTATTCCAACGCAGGTTGTTTTATCGGGCGCATCGCGTTTTTGCGACGCAAAGCCAACGACCTCACCGCCCGCAGTTTCGCAAAGCATTTTAAGCTCATCAAGCGAGCTTTCACAGTCATATTCTGCTGTATCAACTCCAACAAGCAGACATCGCTGCACGCGCTTTTCAAGCTCGATCATAAATACACCATTTACTCCTTTTAATTAAAACGCTCTACATACTCTTCAAGACAAATTTTATTACTCATAATTTCCTTTGCAGCCTCAATACCAACATATCTGTAATGCCAGGGCTCGTAGGAATATCCTGTAATAACCTCTTTATCTTTAGGATACCTCAAAACGAAGCCATATTCAGCACAGTTGTTATAAAGCCACTCAAACTCCTTTGTCTTTTCAAAACCGGAGTTCAGATCACTATTATAGTTATACCAGTTTGTAGATATAAGGTCAACGGCAAGACCGGTTAAATGCTCACTCGTTCCCGGCGGCGCGACATACTGAGCTGCAAGCTCCTTAGCCTTTTCTCTTGAATATCCTTGATTCAGATACTTGTTTACTTTATTATTGAACAAGGTTGTCTGTCCTTGGTATGTTCTGAATCCCGAAATGATTTTTAATGTTATTCCATCCTCTTTTGCTCCGGCAATCATAGAATTATATGCATCTACAATGCGGCTGTCAAGCCTATATCCGTTAGGAAGATAAGTAACGTTTATCTTATAGCTTTCAGGAAGCGGATACTGCTTGTTTGCAATAACAAGTCGCCAATCTCCGTTCGGAACATTTGCCTCTATCTGCGGCGCAGACGAGGTCGTAACAGAGGAAGCCTTGCTGCTTGTAGAAGGTTTCACAGATGCCACAGACGAAGTTTGTACCTTTGACGAGGTTGTTGACGGCGCTGAGGTTGTAACAGAGGAGGTCGAAGCCTCTGACGAAGACTCTTCTGAGCTCGCCAAGGTAATTGCATTTACTGCGCTTGACACAGGTGCCAAAGACGATACATCTTCCCCTTTTCCCGAGAAAGCACCAAGCACCGCCATAACCGCAAAGCAAACAAGCAAAACTATAACTGCTCCAACAATAAGCGTAGGATTGATTTTTCTTCTATTAGTTTTAACTATTCTGTACTCGTTTTTAAAGCTCATAAAAGCACCTCATTACAAACTAAGTTCAACAGCAAACCACTCAGATTCTTCTTTTTTTGATATGATTTTATATCCATTTTGCTGTAATGCATTTTTCACATCATCAAGCCTGTGCGCGATTATTCCCGAGCAAATAAGCCTTGTATTTTCGTGCATATAATCTTTAAATACAGGAGCAAAGGCAATCAAAACATCAGCAACTATATTAGCAACAACTATATCGTATTTGCCGCTTATTTTTGCTTTTACCTCATCATCACTAAGAATGTCGCCCTGATACGCCGTAAATTTAGGCTCGTAAAAATTATTTAAGGCTGCATTTTCTTTAGAGACATCAACTGCAAGATGGTCTATATCAACTGCTGTTGCAGAGCCTGCTCCAAGCAACAAAGATGCTATCGAAAGAATTCCGCTGCCACTGCCAAGGTCTAATACTTTACACCCGTCAAACACGCATTTTTCTAAGGATTCTATGCAGAGCTTGGTTGTGTGATGCTGACCTGTCCCAAAGCTCATACCGGGGTCAATGGTTAAAACCTTACGGGTATTTCCTTTAGGAATTTGCTCCCACGACGGAATAATTATAAGGCTTTCGCCCACTGTAAATGGCTTAAAATACTTTTTCCAACCGTTTTCCCAATCGCATTGCTGCAGGCCCGAAAATTCCATTTCAAGTCTGCCCAAAGAATCGCCTACATTTGAGCGGATCCTTTCAAGCTCACCACGAACAAGAGAAAGCTGTTCTCTGCCCTCGGCATCATCAGAAACATAAAACGTAACTGTTGTTTCAACAGTCTTTAATCTGTTAAGAGATTCGTCAACATAGTCCCAATAAATCTCTGTTTGGGTAAGAAACTCTTCAAAATCGTTTTTGTCCTCAACAGAGTACCCGTTTATTCCAAGCATCAGGAGCATCCCACCTATATGTTCGATTCCCTCTGTGTTTGTGAAAATCTTTATTTCAAGCCAGTCCATCTGTGTTTTCCTCCGAAAATCATCTTACAAACAGTATATCACACAATATTATTTTTTTCAATAAAAAACGATGCGACAAATTGCCGCATCGCAAATTTGTTTTTATTTTGTCCCACTAAAATTATGTAGGACTGCCGTTTGATAAACCGAAGCTTACAGACAATGCATTATCGACCTGATACATTGACTTTGTATCAAGAGCACCCATTTTTTCCTTAAGCCTTTTCTTATCGATAGTTCTTATCTGTTCAAGAAGCACGACCGAATCCTTAGAAAGTCCGCAGCCAACAGACTGAATTTCTATATGTGTAGGCAGCTTACTTTTACCCTGCTGGCTTGTTATAGCCGCAGCTATAACGGTTGGGCTGAATTTATTTCCAACGTCATTCTGAACGATAAGTACAGGTCTTACACCACCCTGTTCAGAGCCAACAACGGGGCTTAGGTCAGCATAATAAATTTCTCCTCTTTTTACAGTCAAAGCATTCACACTCCGTTTATTTCAATTCCTTTTTGAAGAGCCATCTTCTGTCAAAAATAGTTTTGCCAACATTATCTTGATTTAAACAATCAAGATTTTTTATTTTGACTAATACATAATATGAGGAGATTTATTTTCTTGCTACCCGTCTGCCCTGCGGTATATTGTGATAATGTTTTTATCGTTCAACTCCTTTAGAATAATAATCACAAACGGCAACGCTACCGCGCAAACTACGCCGCCAAGCTTAAGACCTACGTACATTGCAACCATTGTTGCAACAGGGTGAATTCCGCTGTTTTTGCCGATTATTTTAGGCTCGATTATGTTTCTTACAACCGATATAATAAGAAAAAGAACAAATATACCAAGGGCAAGTGGCTTGTTTCCATTTAGAAGTTCGATCATCGACCAAGGGATAAGTATCGTTCCTGTTCCGATTACGGGGAAAATGTCAGCGACAGCAATTACCATAGAAATCACCAGCGGATGTTTAACCCTTAAAAGAAACAGCCCTACTGAAAGCTCTGCAAACGTTATTAAGAAAATCAGAAAATACGAAACACATATTCTACTTACTGACTTGAAAAACACCTCTTTTATTTGGGTAAATCTTTCTCTCGTTTTTGGCTTTAGCTGTGATAAGAAGAAGTCATTTATCGCGGTATAATCAATACTAATAAAAAAAGAAGAAACAATTGTAACTGTTATTGTTACAAGCAAATCCGGGATTTTTAAAAGCAGCTTCGCAAGGCTTTCAGCAGCATTTCCCGAAAGTGTTTTGAAAAATGCAGACAACTCATTTTCTGCCCCTATCAAAAAGCTTGTAATCATTTTCTCAAACTCGCTATTTTTGCCGCCAAATCCACTAATCAGCTGCTCTATTTTTTTAATTGTAGGTGCAATTTTTGTTTCATAAAGCTGCGGAAGGTTGTCGAAAAATCTGATTATCTCACCTGTAAAAAGCCTTACGGTAAAGTAAATAAGCAGAAAAATCAAAACATAGCACATAGCTGTGCAGATACCGGCAGAGATTTTTGAGTTCATTCCCGTAACGTCCTCGATAAACCTCACAAAGCTTCTTATAAGCATTGCAAAAATAAATCCTATAATAAACGGCAAAAGAAAAGTGCCCAAATACCTTATTGCAATGACAATTACAACCGCTGCAAAAACAGGAAAAAACCGATGCAGATTTTTTGTTTTGCGGGCATTTTGATACATAAAATTCTCTTCTTTCCCCTTTTATTCCATATATTTTATTCATAATTTAATAATTATTTTCTTTTTTGTTGATTTAATGCTAAAAAAGTGGCATTTTACTCTTGAAATACTCCAGAAAATAATGTAAAATATTTTTATATATTATAATTTAACATTTGTAAAAATTTAAGAAAACGGAGTGCAAAAATGGCAGGTCAGAAAATTGCAGTTATGGGTTACGGTGTTGTTGGCTCCGGCGTTGTTGAAGCCTTTTACAACAGCCTTGACAGTATTAAAAAGAAAATTAACCCTGATGTTGACATTAAATACATACTCGATATCGTTGAGCATAAAGGAACCGGCTTTGACGAAAAGTTCATTTCCGATTTCGAGATTATAGTAAATGACCCCGAGGTTACCGTTGTTGCTGAGGTTATCGGCGGCATAAAACCTGCTTACGACTTTACAAGACGCCTACTTGAAGCCGGAAAAAGTGTTGTAACCTCTAACAAAGAGCTTGTTGCAACAAAGGGTGCTGAACTTCTGCAGATCGCAAAAGAAAACAAGGTGCTTTACTTGTTTGAGGCAAGCGTCGGCGGTGGTATTCCCATTATCCGTCCCTTGAGAATGTGCCTTATCGGAAACAATATAAAGCAGGTTGCAGGAATAGTTAACGGAACTACCAACTTTATTCTTACAAAGATGTTTGAGGACAAAATGTCGTTTGAGGATGCTCTCTCGCTTGCTCAAAAGCTTGGATACGCTGAGCGCAATCCCTCAGCCGACATTGACGGTCACGATGCCTGCCGCAAGATCTGTATCCTTGCATCTCTTGTTTCGGGAGAGCATATTTATCCCGAGAGCGTTTACACCGAGGGCATTACAAAAATAACCTCTGATGATGTTGCTGCTGCGGCCAAAATCGGTTACACAATTAAGCTGATTGCATATTGCAAGTGCCTTGAAAACGAAAAGCTTCAGGTTTTGGTTGCTCCTATGATGGTTGCTCCCACAAGCAGACTTTCAAACATAAAGGACGTATTTAACGGTGTGGTTGTTGTTGGAGATGCTGTCGGCGAGGTTGCATTTTACGGCAGAGGTGCAGGAAAGTTACCTACAGCAAGTGCAGTTGTTTCTGACATTATTGAGTGTATCCGCTTTACTCCTACCGACGAGCCTGTTTTCTGGCAGCACGGCGGCAAGGACAAGGTCATTGACCGAAAAGACGGCGAGTTTAGCTTCTGTCTGCGTGTTAAAAATACCGAAACTGCAAAAGCAAATCTCACTTCCCTTTTTGGCGAAGGTGAGCTTACTACAGAGGACAGCGAGCAAATTCTGTTTATAACCAAATCGCTTAAAGAAGCAGAATTTGAAAATGCTTTAAATGAGTTAAAACAGCGCAGTGAAGATGTTTTATCATTCTTCAGAGTGCTTAAATAAATCTTAGATTAGGAAACGGAGATTTCACTATGTCACTTATCGTACAAAAATTCGGAGGAAGTTCTGTTGCTAATGCAGAAAAGCTTAGAAATGTTGCCGGAATCATCACCGACACCTACAAAGCCGGAAATGACGTTGTAGTTGTTGTATCTGCGCAGGGCGACACAACCGACGAGCTTATCGAGAAAGCAAAAGAGGTCAATCCATCACCTTCAAAGCGAGAGATGGATGTTCTTCTCTCGGTTGGTGAGCAGATTTCTATTTCACTTCTTGCTATGACCATCGAAAATATGGGCTTCCCTGTTATTTCGCTTACCGGCTGGCAGGTTGGTCTTAAAACTGACTCCAATTACGGAAACGCAAGAATTTCAAAATTCACTAACGACAGACTGCGCAATGAAATTCTTAAAAAGAACATCGTTATTGTTGCAGGTTTCCAGGGAATCAACAAATATGATGATATAACCACCCTCGGTCGAGGCGGCTCTGACACAAGCGCCGTTGCTCTTGCAACCGCTCTTAAGGCAGATCTTTGCCAGATCTACACCGACGTTGACGGTGTTTACACTTCAGACCCCAGAAAGATCCCCACTGCCAAGAAGCTTGACGAAATCACATTTGACGAGATGCTTGAGCTTGCTTCTCTCGGTGCGCAGGTTCTTCACAACCGTTCGGTTGAAATGGCTAAAAAACATAATATTGAACTCGAAGTATTATCAAGTTTAGAAAGAAAACCCGGTACAAAGGTTAAGGAGGTTGTTAAAATGGAAAAAATGTTAGTCAGAGGCGTTGCAGTTGATAAAGATATAGCAAAGGTTGCAGTTATCGGTCTTCCCGATAAGCCCGGTATCGCATTCAAGATGTTCTCCCTTCTCGCTCAGAAAAAGGTTAATGTTGACGTTATTCTTCAGTCTGTAGGTCGTGAAAACACCAAGGACATCAGCTTTACTGTTAACAAGGATAATCTTGATCTTGCTGTTTCTGTAATTAACGATAATCTTGATGTTTTCGGTGCAACAAAGGTTGTTACCAAAGATAAGATCTCAAAGGTATCGCTCGTTGGCGCAGGTATGCAGAGCAACCCCGGTATTGCCGCTAAAATGTTTGAGGCTCTTGCTGATGCAAACATCAACATCAGCATGATCACCACAAGTGAGATCAAGGTTTCGGTTATCATTGACGAGGCCGAAAGCGACAAAGCCGCAAGAGTTATTCACGACGCTTTCTTTAATATCTAAAACACCAAAAAGCCGCTTTTTAAGCGGCTTTTCTTTTTTTACAAAACAAAAACCGCCCTCTTTTAAGAGAGCGGTTTTACTTTTGAATTTATGCTTATTTCTTTGCGATAGCTTCTTTAGCTTTATTTGCAATAGTTTCTGCATCAAGACCAAAGAGCGGAATAAGCTTTGCAGCAGGACCGGAATAGCCGAAGCAATCCTTTACGCCAACCTTTACAACGGGAACAGGACATTTGTCGCAAACAACTGTTGCAACAGCCTCGCCAAGTCCGCCGATTATGCTGTGCTCCTCAGCAGTAACTATAGCTCCGGTTTCTTTTGCGGCCTTAACAACAATTTCCTCGTCGAGAGGTTTGATAGTATGAATGTTTATAACTCTTGCAGAGATACCCTCAGCTTTGAGCATTTCGTGAGCCTCGAGAGCCTGAGAAACCTCAAGACCGGTTGCGATGATCGTAACGTCAGTTCCCTCTCTAAGAGTTACGCCCTTACCGATTTCAAACTCGTAATCCTCATCATTTACAACGGGAACAGCGAGTCTGCCAAATCTCATATAAACAGGGCCCTCGTGCTTATAAGCGGCAAAAACAGCCTTTTTAGCCTCAACGTCATCACAAGGGTTGATGATGGTCATACCTGGGATTGTGCGCATAAGGGCGATATCCTCGTTGCACTGGTGGGTTGCACCGTCCTCACCAACGGTAATACCTGCGTGGGTTGCGCCGATCTTAACATTCATATGAGGATAGCCGATTGCATTTCTTACAATTTCATAAGCTCTTCCGGCCGCAAACATTGCAAAGGTACTTGCGAAAGGAACGATGCCGGTTGTGGAAAGGCCTGCGGCGATACCCATCATATTACACTCAGCAATTCCGCAATCGTAGAAACGCTCGGGGAATGCCTTTTTAAAGCTACCGGTTTTTGTTGCTGCAGCAAGGTCAGCGTCCAAAACAACAACATTGTCATACATTTTACCGAGCTCTACAAGCGCATCGCCATAGCTCTCTCGGGTTGCTCTTTTAATTACATCAGCCATTGTTTACGCCTCCAATTCTTTGAGAGCTGCTTTAAGCTCGCTCATTGCAATCTCATACTGCTCGTCATTAGGAGCGGCACCGTGCCAGGAAACAGCGTTCTCCATATAAGAAACACCTTTACCCTTAACACTCTTCTGAATAATGACCGAAGGCTTATTTTTAACCTTTTTAGCAGCCTCAAAAGCGGCTTCATACTGGTCAAAGTCGTGAGCATCAATAACAATTACGTTCCAGCCAAAAGCCTCAAATTTCTTATCAAAAGGCTCGGGAGAACAAACTTCGCTCAAAGCACCGTCTATCTGAAGGCCGTTGTAGTCAACAATAGCGCATAGATTGTCAAGCTTTTTGCTTGCGGCAAACATAGCAGCTTCCCAAACCTGTCCCTCTTCGCACTCGCCGTCACCGAGAATGGTATAAACTCTATAGTCGGCTCCGTTAACCTTTGCACCAAGAGCCATACCGCAAGCGGCAGAAATGCCCTGGCCGAGTGAGCCGGAGCTCATATCAACACCGGGTGTTCCCTTCATATCGGGGTGACCCTGAAGTCTGCTGCCGATGTGACGGAAGCTTGTAAGCTCTTCAGCGGGAAAATATCCGCGGTTTGCAAGAGCAGAATAAAGACCGGGCGAACAGTGTCCCTTGGAAAGAACAAGTCTATCCCTGTTAGCATCCTTGGGATTCTTAGGATCGATCTTCATTTCAACGAAATAAAGATATGTGAGAAGATCAGCTATAGAAAGCGACCCTCCCGGATGACCAGATTTTGCGCTGTGAACCGCCTCGATTATACCGAGTCTGATTTCGCAGGCTGTTTTTTGCAGTTGTTTCTTTTGTGTTTCCTGCATTGTGCTACCTCCTAATTGAAATTTATAAATGGCATACGGACTAAACTTTATTTATTTCTAAGTGAATTTAGAAAACTTGTAAAATACAACGGCAACTCGCTGTCAAAAAGCAGTTTCTCGCGCGTTATTGGATGTGTAAAGCCCAATACCTTTGCATGCAAACATTGTCCGCTAAGTTTTTTTATAACTTTTTTCGGACCGTAAACCTCATCACCAACAAGTCCGTGACCGAGGCTTGACATATGTACCCTTATCTGATGCGTTCTACCCGTTTCAAGCGTGCATGAAACATAGGTAAAACCGCCAAATCTTTCAAGAACCTTGTAATGAGTAACAGCGTTTTTTGAGTTATTATAGGTAATTGCCATCTGCTTTCTGTGAACGGGATGCCTACCTATAGGCGCATCGACAGTTCCGGAATCCTGCTTTATATTACCATACACAACTGCATGATATTCCCTTTTAATTGAGTGAACAGAAAACTGCTCAGAAAGTCCTAAATGAGCGGCATCGCTCTTTGCTACTACTAAAAGTCCGCTTGTGTCCTTGTCAATTCTATGTACGATACCGGGGCGGTTAACTCCGTTTATGCCCGAAAGCTCTCCCCTACAGTGAAAAAGAAGTGCATTTACAAGCGTTCCACTGTAATTCCCTGGTGCTGGGTGAACGACCATTCCCTTTGGCTTGTTTATGACTAAAAGATCCTTATCCTCGTAAACAATATCAAGGGGAATATCCTCAGGTAGTATTTCCAAATCTTCGTTATCAGGGATAGTTAAGCAGACCCTATCCCCAGCGCAAAGCTTATAGCTTTTAGAAACATGCTTATCGTTTACTAAAACGCCGCCGTCCTCTATTATTTTTTGAACGCGGCTTCGTGTAAAGGTCTCTACCTTTTCACACAAAAAAGAGTCAATTCGTTTTCCTTCATCCTCAGCTTCTGCCAAAAGCACAATTTCCTGCTCATTCATTGGCAGCTACCTCAGATTTTTTCTTTTTTTCCTTATATTCTTTATACATAAGATAAATACATATCGCCATTAAAAGACATGTTCCAATAACAACACAACAGTCAGCAAAATTAAAAACGGCAAAGTTTATAAGTCTAAAATCGACAAAGTCCACGACCTTGCCTTGAAAGAGTGCCTCGCCTCTGAAAAATCTATCGATCAAGTTCCCTATTCCGCCCGAAATGATAAGACCCAACGAGCAAAGGGTTGGAATATGTGTCATAGATTTTGAAAAGAAGTAAACTACCAATCCAATCATCAGCACCGAGGTTACT
The DNA here is from genome assembly GCA_017461245.1 of Oscillospiraceae bacterium. Taxonomy (GTDB): domain Bacteria; phylum Bacillota; class Clostridia; order Oscillospirales; family Ruminococcaceae; genus SIG578. Next base: position 24,290 of record JAFTYW010000010.1, on the reverse strand, counting down.
CCGCACAGAAGCCAGCTTTGCCCCGACATCATACTGAATGCCGCACCGTCATTTAAAACATAGGTTATATGCAATACATTGTTTATAACAGGAATAGTGTCATAAAGCTGCATATTACTGACAACTGCAAATTTTATAAGCTGGTCAATTCCAATAAGCACAAGCGTAGAAAGGATAATGATAAGCTTGATTCTGCCGATTGACAGTTTCTTCATTTATGACACCACCTATTAAAAGTCAGCAGGGCGCTTTGGCCCTGCTATCTTTATTTATTTTACAACAGCCGCACATCTTTCGCAAATTTCGGGATGCTCTGCATCGCAGCCAACGCTATCGCTATAGGTCCAGCAGCGAGCGCATTTTGCTCCGCCTGCCTTAGCAGCCTCTATTCCAAGCTCTTTAAGCTCTTCGTCGCACTTGCCGCCGTTTCCTTTAACAACAGAAACCTTGGATACGATAAGAACCTGAGGAAGAATTGCCTTTACAGAGTCTAAGAACTCGTAAAGCTCGCCGTCAGCATAAAGCTTAACCTCAGCGTCAAGAGAAGAACCGATAACCTTCTGGCTTCTAAGCTCCTCGAGCTGCTTTTTAACAGCATCCTTTACGGCGTGAATTCTTTCCCACTTATCCATAAAGCCTGCTTCTGCGGCGATGTCCTCTTTTTCAGGCATATCGTTGAGAAGGACATTCTCAGTATTCTCACTTTCAAGGTGAGGCATACTCTGCCAGATCTCCTCCGAGGTAAATGCAAGGATAGGAGCAAGCATTCTTGTGAGCGAATTTAAGATGATATACATTGCGCTCTGAGCGGCTCTTCTGGAGCTTCCGTCGATCTTATCGCAGTACAATCTATCCTTAAGAACATCAAGATAGAAATTTGACATATCAACTATACAGAAATCGCGGATAGAATGGTAAACCTGATGGAACTCGAAAGCATCGTAAGCATCGTATACCTTTTGTTTAAGCTCTTCAAGCTTAATGAGCGCCCATTTGTCGATCTCAGCCATATCGTCAAACTTGACCATATTCTTATTAGGATCAAAGTCCGAGATATTTCCGAGGATATATCTTGCAGTGTTGCGGATCTTTCTGTAACCCTCTGACAGCTGCTTTAAGATATCCTTTGAAATTCTAATGTCAGCGTGGTAGTCAGAAGATGCAACCCAAAGCCTTAAGATATCAGCGCCGTACTCATTGAGTATCTCCTCAGCGAGAATGCCGTTTCCAAGTGATTTGGACATTTTTTTGCCCTCGCCGTCAACAACCCAGCCGTGTGTGCAGACCGCCTTGTAAGGAGCTTTACCGCACCAAGCAACAGAGGTCAGAAGCGATGACTGGAACCAGCCACGGTACTGGTCAGCGCCCTCTAAATAGAGGTCAGCAGGCCAGGTCAAACCGTCTCTCTGCTGAAGAACAGCGGCGTGAGACGAACCCGAGTCAAACCAAACGTCCATAATATCGGTTTCTTTGGTAAAGACATTGTGGCCGCATTCTTTACATACAGTTCCCTTAGGAAGAATATCTGCGGCATCGGTTGTATACCAAGCATCAGAGCCGTTTTCACGGAAAAGCTCAGCAACTGCCTTGATACTATCTTTATCAATATGCTCCTTACCGCATTTTTCGCAATAGAAGATAGGAATGGGAACGCCCCAGGTACGCTGGCGGGAAATACACCAGTCACTTCTATCGCGGACCATTCCCTTAATGCGCTCCTCACCCCATTCGGGAATCCAGTTAACGCCTTCAATTGCCTTGATGGCAGCATCCTTAAATCCGTCGATCGAGCAGAACCACTGTTTTGTCGCTCTGAAGAGAACGGGGTCCTTACAACGCCAGCAGTGAGGATACTGGTGAATTATCTTCTGAATTGCAAAAAGGCTTCCGGTTTCCTCGAGGTGAATTGCGATAGCCTTGTTTGCATCGTTTGTGGAAAGTCCTGCAAACTGACCTGCTTCCTCGGTCATATATCCCTTTGAGTCAACAGGAACAACGATGGGAATCTGAGGATAGTTTCTGCAAACCTCAAAGTCCTCAACACCGTGACCGGGAGCGGTGTGGACACATCCTGTACCGCTCTCTAAGGTTACGTGGTTACCAACGATAACAAGAGAGGTTCTGTCGATAAATGGGTGAGCAGTTTCGATAAGCTCGAGTTCACTTCCCTTTGCTCTGCCGACAATCTCGTATTCCTCGATCTTGCCTGCCTGCATTGTGGCCTCAACAAGTTCCTCAGCGATAACGTAAAACTCGCCGTTTGCCTTTACAACTGCATAGGTATACTCGGGGCCGATGCAAACTGCAACGTTAGCGGGCAGAGTCCATGTGGTTGTTGTCCAGATTACGAAATAGGTTTTATCGGGGTCTGCACCAAGTGCTGAAAGCTTTCCCTTATCGTCAGTTACTCTGAATTTTACGTAAATTGAATGGCAGGGATCCTCTGCATACTCAATCTCAGCCTCAGCAAGAGCAGTTTCGCAGGTGGGACACCAGTAAACAGGCTTAAGACCCTTATAGATATAGCCCTTTTCAGCCATATCGCCGAAAATTTCAATCTGCTTTGCCTCAAACTCAGGAGTAAGGGTGAGATAAGGGTTGGAATAGTCACCGATAGAGCCTAAGCGCTTAAACTGATTTCTCTGATTATCAACATAGGAAAGAGCAAACTCTTTACAATGCCGTCTTAAATCAACTGGAGAAAGAACAGCTCTGTCAACTCCGATCTTCTTGATAGCCTTTAATTCGATCGGCAGTCCGTGAGTATCCCAACCGGGAACATACGGAGCGCAGAAGCCAGCCATATTCTTGTATTTAACAATAAAGTCCTTAAGTACCTTATTGAGAGCAGTTCCAAGGTGGATATCGCCGTTTGCATACGGAGGTCCGTCGTGAAGGACATACTTGGGTCTACCCTCGTTTTTCTTGATTATTTTTCCGTAGATGTCCTGCTCGTCAATCTTTTTAAACATTTCAGGCTCTCTCTGCGGAAGTCCTGCGCGCATCGCAAACTCAGTCTGCGGCAGGTTTAGGGTCTGATTATAATCCTGTGGCATCTTGTTCTCTCCTCAAAATGATTGTTTATCTTTTTCCTTCGTCATCCAAATCGTAGCCATCGCCAAACTTAAGGGGACCGAATTTGGATTCTTTTTTATCTTCTTTTTCGTCAAAACGGCTGAACTTAAATCCGCCGCTGATTTTAAAGCCTTCTTCCTCGGGTTCCTGCTCGCCATGTTCCTCGATCTCGGGAGCTACTTGCTCTTCCTCGGGAGGAGTAAGTGTTTCAACCACAATTTCCTCTTTAACCTCGGGCTCCGGAGCGGCCTCAATCTCTATGGCGGGTTCTTCCTTAACCTCGGGCTCAACAACCTTGACCTCCGCCTTGACCTCGGGCTCAGCTACTTCCTCAGCCTTTTCGCGCTCGACTTCAGGAATGCTCTTAATCATATCTATATGAGAATTATACATAGTAAGCATCTTGGTTCTGAAAGCATCAACCTCACGCTTCATCTTATTTAAGATAACTTCCTCACGTTTAACCTCTTCCTTAACATTTTTTACAATGTTTTCGGATTTGATAGTTGCATCGCGCATAATAATTTCAGCGCGGTTCTTTGCTTCTTTGAGGATGCTGTCGCCAAGCTTCTGAGCGCCGAGGAGCGCCTGACGGAGACTGTCCTCCTCGTTTCTGTATTCCTCAATTTTGTTAGCAAGAACAACGAGTTTTTTCTCAGTTTCTACCTTTTCGTTTTCAAGAGCAGAAACGTAATCAATAACCTCATTTAAGAAGTTTTCGACATCCTCTACCTTATAACCAAAGGCAGCTTTGTCAAATTTTTTGTTTTTAATTTCGTTAAGTGTATGCACCGAGGAAACCTCCCATTAAATATATTTTTTATAACAAAGGACTGATCTTCCTTTTTTGGTCTTAGCATTACATTGCCCGATTACAAACTTTCCAACAGAGCGGATAGAAACTGTATCACCCTCGCTGACGCATTTTGACACCGATGTAACGATCTCGTGATTAACACTTACCCTTTCAGACAGAACAAACTTAGCTGAGTCTGCCCTACTTTTAGACGAAAGAGCAGCAACCACACAGTCAAGCCGCATTGAAGAAACAATAATAGTATCTTCTTCAAACTTATTTTGCGTACTGCCAAGCTCATCTGCTGAGCAAAGCCTTAACTTTACACCGACATTTCCAATCTTTGAAACGTTCTCAATAATATGCGAGGACATATTATTTTGCAAAGCGACAAAGCTCTTATCCTCGCCCACAATGATGTCTCCTACTATCTCTCTTTTTATGCCGAGCGACATAAGAGAGCCGAGAAAATCACGATGAGTGAGCGGGCGGCTATGCGAAATTTCAATGAAATCGATCGGAAACAGGCTAAACTTGTCAATTACATAACCAGGAAAAACGCCGAACATTTTCCGTTCAGCGTTTTCAAAGCCGCCGTAAAACGCAAGCGAATCTGCACCTACAAATGACGCAGCAAACTGAGCAATCTTTTGTTGCCGAAGGTCAAGAAAACCCGAAAACTTGGGCACATTTTTTCTATCGCATATAGAAACCAGATCCTCAATATGCGATGCAAAAATCTCTTCCTCACGGCTAAGATTTAGCTGTCTTAGCGACTCGTTCATATCCCTTAGAAATAAACCCCACTGTTTTCAAGCTCATCAAGCAGATCTCCCTCAATAGCAACATTGTAAGGAGTGATGATAAATGTTGAGTTTGCAACACGCTTTATCTGACCATGATTTGCATAAGCGACGCCGCTTAAGAAATCAATAAGTCTTCTTGAAACGTCCTTATTTGTGGACTCAAGATTAAGAACAACAGTTCTTTTAGAATTGAGGTGATCAGCGATGGTTCTCGCATCCTCAAAGCGCTCAGGCTTTACGAGAATAACCTGAAGCTGAGTTGTAGCGTGAATGTTAACAACACGATTACGGTTCTTTTCAGTTCCGTAAGAAACAGTTGTGTCATCAATCGAGGAATCGCTGTTATGAATTAGATCCTCACCCAGTCCATCTCTCTCATTCTCATACTGCTCATCTTCTGCATCTCCGAATAATCTTCCGAATAATCCCATTTTTTAGGCCTCACTTTCTTTATATTAAATCAGTTATATTGACGCTGGCCAAACAAGGCCGAACCTATGCGAACAATGTTAGCTCCCATTTCGATAGCGGCCTCAAAATCTTGGCTCATTCCCATCGAAAGGTACTCCATATATACATTATCTATGTTTTTAGCACTAATGTCAACAAATATTTGTCTAAGGCGGGAAAAATAATTAAGACTTTGCTCTTTTTTCTCGCAAATCGGCGGGATAGACATAATTCCTTTAACTCTAATCGCTTCAAGCTCGGCAATTTCTCTGATAAGGTCCTCTGTTACGTCTGCCTCAATTCCCGACTTGGAATCCTCATCACCGATATTTATCTCAACAAGAACATCCATAGTTAGATTGTTTTTGACGGCGTTTTTGCTTATTTCCTTAGCAAGCTTAACGCTGTCAACAGACTGTATCATACTAACCTTATCAATGATATATTTAACCTTATTAGTCTGCAGGTGACCGATAAAATGGGTTTCGGTACCCTGCACATAGCTGTCTCTTTTATCAAGATACTCTTGAACGCGATTTTCACCGAGCAGGCTAATGCCGTTATTTATCGCAACATTTACAAGCTCAGGAGCTACTGTTTTGGTAACCGCCATAATGCGAACATCCTCGGCGCTTCTTCCCGATTTTTCTGCCGCAGCGGCAACCCTATCGCGAATAACCTTAAGATTTTCGAGTACTACAATCTCAGATGTTTTTTCCGTCATAAAGGTCTGTTCCTTTCACAATTACATCGTCAAACGGCTTGAGCGTTCCGCTGCCGTTTACCGCTTCGCAGATGACATAATCCGCCCCCTCAAAAAGAATCTCAACCTTTCTGAAGAACATCTGCTTACCGATAAGAACGTAGACGCCCTTTTCGTTATCCTGCATTTTAACGGCACTTTTAGGAACCTTGTATCCTCTTACAGTTGAGAAAATGATTTCTGCGGATTCCATTCTTGCGGTGCAGAATTTGCCAGTCATATGGTCTGATTTAACAAAGACTGCCATTTTGCCCTCTGCCTCGTCAAGCACCACCTGGCTCACGGTAACGCTCAGAATTTTGTCCGAAATATCGCTGAAACGCATTCTGAGGGTTGTCCCGACCTTAATTCTTTCGTGATATTCCTTATCATCGATAGGCAGCATCATAACATAGTGCCAGTTAAAGTCAGTAACAAGCTTGCCTATAATCTTATCAGAAACAGTTTCGGGAGTTTGATTTTTTATAAAGTTCTCAATTTCAAGCGCTGAAAGTGCAGAAAGCTTTGAATACTGGGCTGAATTTTCATATCCGTCCGCCGAAATAACAAAGTTTCCGTTTGTCTGGGCATAAACCGATTTTAAAGAAGTTTTAATTTTCTTTTTAAGCTCGGTTATCTGTGATTTTATCTGAGAAATATAATCGTTAAAATCGGTTTCCTTCTCTGTAATTATATTTCTGCGATTTAATAGCACCTGCAGTTCGTTTTTACATTGCTCGATCTTATCAGCATCGCTTTGATAAACCGCTTGAGAATACTCCTGAATCTTGTTGTTTATTTGTTTTGTAATTTGGTCCGCATTTGTAACTAAAACGCTGGACTGGTCCTGTGACTCTTCAAGCAGAGTAATCAAATTATTAAGTTCTTTGATCTTTTCATAATTTATAACATCCGACTCAGATGCGTAAAGCTCAGCGACCGTTCCACCCGCTCCAACCTTTTCTCCATCAGAATAAAGGTAGTGAACAATATATCCATCGTGATCTACCGAAACGCTCTCCTCTGTCCGTATAAACATTCCGTCAACCTGAATTTTATTTTCGTGAGAAAGTTCTGTAACAGTTTCGGTTTTATAGGGAGAATAGACCGCACTGTAGATCTGATAACCTACAAAAATCAGGATAAAGACCGAAAGCGCAAAAAGCAAAAGAGATTTAACTATTTTTGACACATTTGACACTCTTTTTCCCTCCCTGATCAGTTAAGTTATATTTTAACATAAAACGAGCCGAAAATCAACATTTTAAGGCATTTAAATAAAGTTATTACACAACTCAGACGCCTTGGCTTCTACCCCGTCAAGACCTAGCTCATCGGCATACAACCAGTGGATCCGCTCATCCTTTCTAAACCAAGTAAGCTGGCGCTTGGCGTAGTTTCTTGTTGCTTTTTTAAGGTTGTTTACCGCCTGCACAAGAGGTATTTCTCCGTTTAAATATGGAAAAAGCTCTTTATAGCCTATTGCCTGCACGGCGGTTTTATTTGAGTCAAGCCTTCCAAAGAAGTTTTTAGCTTCCTCTACAAGACCCATTGAGAGCATCTTGTCTACCCTCCGATCAATTCTATCGTAAAGCTTTTGTCTGTCATTATAGGTTATACCAAGCATAAGGGCGTTGTAAGGCGAATTTTGCGCTCTCGAGAGCTTTTTATGCTCCTTAACGTTATGATTAAATACAAGGTTTATTTCAATTCCTCTAACGATCCTGCCGTGGTCGTTTTCGTGAAGTGTTGCGGCGTACTCAGGGTCTAAAGCTTTAAGCTTTTTGAGCATATAAGCTCCGCCGAACTTACTTAACTCATCACTGAGAGAATTACGAAGCTCGTTTTGCTCCTCCGGCTCAAACTGAATATTGTCCACAAGGCTGTTTATGTAAAGCCCTGTTCCTCCGACCACAACAACATTCTTGCCGCGAGAATATATATCCTCGATAGCCTTTCTTGCATCATCAAGATATTCTGCAACAGAATATTTTTTATCTATATCCACGCAGTCAATAAGGTGATGCCTTACTCCCTGCATTTCCTCACAGCAAGGCTTTGCAGTTGCAATATCCATACCCTTGTAAACCTGCATTGAGTCGGCAGATACGATCTCGGCGTTGTATTTCTTGGCAAGACTAATGGAAAGAGCGGTTTTTCCGCTTGCAGTAGGACCGACTATAACGATTATCGGAATTTTCTTATCTTCCAACTCAAATCCTCCTACTGAATTCTGCCAAATCTTTTCTCTATCTCTGTTTTGGAAACTTTTGCGGTAACAGGTCTGCCGTGCGGACAGTACTTAACATCGGTTTCTGCCTTAAGGCAATCTATGAGGAATGAAAGCTCCCATGCGCTGCTCTTATCATGCGCTTTTATAGCACTACGGCAGGCGATGGTATGATACATATCGTCAAGAACCTGCGGAGCAACCTCTTTTTTGCAACTGATAAGATTTGATGCAATCTCTGAAAGCACCGGCGCAGTGTCCTCGGCCGAAATATAAGCAGGCACAGAGCGGATAATTATATTACCACTACCAAAATCATCAATTTCAAAGCCGAGCTTATTGACAACGTCTATATGCATAGTAAGGGCATCATACTCTTCTCGTGACGGCTTTGTAATAACCGGCTCGAGAAGATACTGTCTTTGCACCTCGGTGTTTTCGGCTTTAAGTCTATTGTAAATAAGACGTTCGTGTGCAGCGTGCTTATCGACAAGATACAGAGCGTTTTCTGCTTCAAGCAAAATATAGGTTTTAAATAGTTCGCCTATTATTTTTGCTCCTGCAAATCTGTCATCTTGTGCAGGTACTGTTTCAGGGACAACCGCCTTTTCCTCAATAGCGGGTGCAAACTCATTTTGAGGGATTTCTACAGTCTCAACCTCAACTGCAGGCTCAACCTTTTCTTCAAAAAGAGGATTTTTCACTTTTGAAGAAAGCGGCACTTTTTCTGCATTAACATATTTAACAGAATCATCATTTAACTGCACCGACATCAGTGCTTTTGGCGGAGTATAAATAATTTCCTCTTGTGTTTTCTCAAAAATAGGCTTAAATTCATTCTGGATTTGTGGTTTTAGTGCGGGATTTTCAGTTTGCTGAGGCTTTTCAAAAACAATCTGCTCGCCTTTTGTTGTAAAGGCTTCATCCTTTACAAGCGAAGCAGGGGTTTTAGGCGCCTCTGATTTGAAAACAAAGTCCGCTTCCCCGCTGTCCTCATTAAGAGCATTCTTGCAGGCGAAATAGACCGCATCGTAAATCACGCGCTCGTCGGAAAAACGCACCTCTGTTTTGGTGGGATGTACGTTAACGTCGACAACAGACGGCGCAACCTCAACCATCAAAACGCAGGCAGGAAACTTGCCAACCATTATCGAGCCCTTATAAGATTCCTCTAAGGCGACCATCATAGTAACATTTTTAACAGTTCTTCCATTCAAAAAGAAGTACTGCATACTGCGTTTGGCCTTGGAGCTCAGTGCTTTGGATATAAAGCCTTCGACCTTTACACCGTTTTTCTCAAATGAAACAGGCAAAAGCGAGGATGCAAACGCCTTTCCAAAGACGCAATGGATTGCTGAGATGAGTTTTCCGTCGCCAACGGTTTGAATATCTATCCTACCGTCGCGGATAAACTTGAATGCAATCTGCGGATTGGAAACAGCTATCTTTTCAACAACTGCGGCAACAGCATTTGCCTCGGAAACATCTTTTTTGAGAAATTTCATTCTCGCAGGAGTGTTATAAAACAGATTTTTTACAATTATTGTTGTACCAACCGGGCAACCCGTTTCTTCTTTAGAAATAACCTCGCCGCCCGCAATTTCCAAATGACAGCCGAAATCGCTGCTGGCCTGTCTTGTAATCATAGAAACCTTAGAAACGGCGCAGACAGAAGCAAGCGCTTCACCTCTAAAGCCAAGGGTCAGAATTTCATTAAGATCATCTTTTGAGCGCACCTTGCTTGTTGCATGGCGAAGAAAAGCGGTTTCGGCATCCTCAAAGGCTATTCCCTTTCCGTCATCAGTAACACGGATAAGCTCTATACCGCCGCTTTTTATTTCAACTGTGATATGTAATGCGCCCGCATCAATGCAGTTTTCTATCAGTTCTTTTACAACAGATGCAGGGCGGTCAATAACCTCGCCCGCCGCAATCAGCTCGGCAATCTGTTTATCAAGCACTCTGATCTCGCTCATTTTTATCTCCTTACTTACTGTTCGTCTGCTATCTTTTTAAGTTCGAACAGAATATTTATTGCCTCTCTGGGAGTTAAAACATCAACATCTATTGCCTTTATCTTTTGAACCAAAGGCAGTTCGTTTGCAGTATCAAAGGAGATCTGATAGCTGTCCGACTCAGAAACGGTTTCCTCCTTGATATTGCCTTTAAATTCAATCTCCTTGCCCTGCTCTAAGCTTTCAAGGATTTCTTTTGCACGCTTAATGATCTCGTTGGGGATTCCCGAAAGCCTTGCAACATCTATACCGTAGCTATCGTCAGTTCCGCCTCTTACGATTCTGCGAAGGAATATTATCTCCTCGCCACGCTTTTTAACTAAAATGTTATAGTTTTTAACGTTGGAAAGCTTGTCCTCAAGGACAGAAAGCTCGTGATAGTGGGTTGCAAAAAGGGTCTTGGCACCGAGTTTTTTCTTGTTTGCGATATATTCAAGCACCGCTCTTGCGATGCTCATTCCGTCAAAGGTAGATGTTCCTCTACCGACCTCGTCAAGAATCAAAAGGCTATCCTTTGTAGCATTTTTAAGGATAAAGGAAACCTCATTCATTTCCATCATAAAGGTCGACTGGCCTGATGCAAGGTCATCAGAGGCGCCTATTCGTGTAAACACGCTGTCAACTATGGAAATGTTAGCGTCCTTTGCGGGAACAAAGCTGCCTATCTGCGCCATAATAGTTATAAGTGCAACCTGACGCATATAGGTTGATTTACCCGCCATATTCGGTCCCGTAATGATAGAAACTGCATTGTCGTTTGTATCAAGTAGGGTGTCATTAGGAACAAACGGGGTCAAGGTAAGCTGCTCAACAACGGGGTGTCTGCCCTCTTTGATGCTTATCTCGCCCGAAACATTAAGCGAGGGGCAAACATAGTTGTTTGTAACCGCAACGTGAGCAAAGCTGCACATAACGTCAAGCACGGAAAGTGCCTCGGCAGTTCTTTGTATTCTCTCGATCTGAGCGGTTACCTTATTTCTGAGCTCAGTAAACAGCTCATATTCAAGCGCTACAGAGCGCTCTCCCGCCGTTAAGACCTTTGCCTCGATTTCCTTAAGCTGCTGAGTTATATAGCGCTCGCCGCCGGTCAAGGTCTGCTTGCGGATATACTCCTCGGGAACCTGATCTTTAAAGGAATTTGAAACTTCTATGTAATAACCAAAGACCTTGTTATAGCCAACCTTAAGAGTTCTTATTCCTGTACGCTCTTTTTCACTTGCTTCGATTTTTGCAAGGAAGCCTGCGCTGTTTTTAAGAATTTCTCTTAAAGAGTCAAGGTCACTGTTATATCCGTCTCTAATATACCCACCGTCACGAAGCAGCGCAGCAGGCTCATCAGAAATGGCGCTTGTAATCATTTCTCTTATATCGTCAAGCGGGTCGATATTTGAAAGCAGGTCGCAAAGAAGCGCAGAATTAACAGACGAGAGAGCGTTTATGATTTTGGGGATCTGCTCTGCGGTATAAGCCAGGGAATTGAGCTCTCTGGGGCTTACACTACCATAGACGACACGGCTCAAGATGCGCTTCAAATCGTAAATATCGCTTAATATCTCGCGAATTTCGCTGCGCATAAGGCTGTTATCCACAAGCTCTCTTACCGCGTTCTGTCTGCGGGTTATATCGCTGACGCTCATAAGGGGCTGCTCTAAATAGTTTCTGAGTAATCTGTGACCCATCGCAGTTTCAGTCTGATCCAAGACCCACAAAAGTGTTCCGTACTTTTCGCCCTTGTGCATACTCTGGGTAAGTTCAAGATTATGCCTTGCGGAAATATCAAGATTCATAAACTGCTCAGTCTGATAGATCTCGATTTTATTAAGCTTATTAAGTTTGCTTATCTGGGTTTCCTGCAGGTAATCAATAAGGCCGCCAAGAGCCTGTGTTATAAGGGGCTTGCCCTCTATTTTAATTGTCGAGAGAGATTCGATATTAAAGTGGTCAAGCACGTTTGTTTTTGCATATTTTAAATCAAAAACCTCGCCGCTTAAGGTTGTAACTGCCGCCGAAAGTTTATTTTTTACAAAGCTTATAATATTCTCGTCCTTGGCGCAGTCGGTACAGAGCAAGACCTCTTTGGGAGAAAATCGGCTAAGTTCATTTACGATCTTAACAGTTAAATCTCCGTCAGAAAAGTCTGTTGCTTTTATCTCACCTGTTGAAACATCGGCAAATACAAGCCCCGCTACATTAAATTCCTTTTTCACGCAACAGATATAGTTATTCTTGGTTTCATCGAGCATACTGCCCTCAATAACCGTTCCGGGTGTAACAACACGAACAACGTCGCGCTTTACTATTCCCTTGGTCTTTGAGGGGTCCTCTAATTGCTCACAGATAGCAACCTTATAGCCCTTTTCAATCAGCCTGGCAATATACGCCTCACAGCTATGATAAGGAACGCCGCACATTTTGGCGCGCTCCTCCATACCACAGTTTTTGCCTGTAAGCTGCAGTTCAAGCTCTCTGGATGCAATAATCGCATCGTCGAAAAACATCTCGTAAAAATCGCCGAGTCTAAAAAACAGAATCTGATCCTTGTGCCGCTGTTTGATCTCAAGGTACTGCTTCATCATAGGTGATAATTGCTGTGCCACACAATCTCTCCTTGTGTCAAAATAAATTTATTTTAGTGACATCCGCTGCATGCCGAACAGTCGCCGCTGCAGCCAGAGCTCTCGGGGATAACAACAGTTTCGGGATCCTCTCCGGTTAAGGTAAAGTTTAAGAGAAGCTGAACCTTCTGCATCATCTCGTCGACCTTTTTCTTTGCGTCAGCGTATGCAATCATATCATCTGTTTCCATAATGAGCTGATATGCCTCGCGCATCTCGCGGTCGAGCTGAGCAATTTTGTCGCTATTCTTATCGTCGCGGTTTACTTCTCTGTTAAGAGCAATTTTCTTAAGGTTAAAATTGCTGATCTTTTCCTGAAGGTCTAAGTTTTTATCGCTGCGAACTCTTGCCTCTTCCATAGCGATATATTCTTCGCTCTGCTGGATTGCCTTGCCGAGTTCTCTTGCTTTTAACATTACATCCATTTTATTTTCCTCTTTTCTTTTTAAAGCGCCTCTCCCAAGCAGACATATCCCTTGGAAGAAGTTATTTTTACATTTACAAATTCGCCGATTTTTTGTTTACCTGTATTTTCAAATTCGACCATAACATTGTTATCGGCTCTGCCGCAAAGCGAGTTTTCCAGTACTCTGCCCTCGCCCTCGCAAAGCGCCTTAAAGATCTTGCCTTTCATATCAGAAAGCTTTTTATAAGCAATTTCCTCCTGCACCGCGAGCAGAGTTCTGAATCTTTCGCCCTTACGCTCATCGGTGATTTCGTCTATCATCTCAGCCGCAGGAGTTCCCGGGCGTTTTGAATAGATAAAGGTATACAGAAGGTCATAGCCGACCTCTTTTATAAGGCTGAGAGTTGCCTCAAAATCCTCGTCCTGCTCATTAGGAAATCCGACAATGATATCGCTAGTAAAGCTTATCTCAGGCATTTTTTCGCGAGCATAGCGAATTTTTTCAAGATAAGTTTCGACAGTATATTTTCTGTTCATTTTTTCTAAGATTCTGTTCGATCCGCTCTGAACAGGCAGATGCAGATGCTTACAGACCTTGTCGCAGGATGCCATAGCGTCAATAAGTTCGTGAGTTGCATCCTTGGGGTGCGAGGTCATAAATCTGATTCTGAAATCGCCGTCAAGCTCGTTGAGCTTATAAAGTAGCTCGGGGAAGGATATTTCGCCGTTTTCCTTGCCGTAAGAGTTGACGTTCTGGCCTAAGAGGGTTATTTCCTTACATCCTGCGGCTACAACCTCTTTGACCTCGCGGATAATATCGCAGCTCTTTCTGCTCCGCTCTCTGCCTCTTACGTAAGGCACGATGCAGTAGGAACAGAAGTTATTGCATCCGTACATAATGGGGATCCAGGCCTTGCTTGTCCCATCGCGAAGAATGGGAAGTCCCTCGGCGATAACACCGTCCTCGCCGCTTATATCAAAAACTCTTTTTCCGCTTGTAAGTTTAGTATATACAATTTCGGGCAGTTTGTGCATAACATGAGTTCCCAAAACTATATCGACAAACGGAAAGCTTGATTTCAGCCTTTTGGCAACCGACTCCTGCTGGCTCATACATCCGCAAACGCCGATAAGCATATTAGGGCGGCGGCGCTTTATGTTTTTGAGTGCGCCGACATTTCCGAAAACTCTCTGCTCGGCGTGCTCTCGCACGGCGCAGGTGTTATACATAACAAAATCGGCATTTTCGGGACTATCGGTCATCTGATAACCCATAGAATGTAAGATTCCCTTAATCTTTTCGCCGTCCGAAACATTCTGCTGACATCCGTAGGAATGAACGAATGCGCAAGGGGTGTACCCCTGCGGATAAATAGTGCCAAGAAGTTCTCTTACTTTATTAGCAATTTCTTTTTGTTTATTAAGTTCCTCATCGGGAACAAAGCGATCTATCTGTTTCTCTGACAAGCTAATTTCCTCCGAAAAATTCAACCTAATACTTCTCCATAATAATATCAATATATTATAACATTTTTTTCGTTACAGTTCAAGGTTTATTTAATAAAAAAGAGCAGAGTTTTTAACTCTGCTCTGCAATATGTTGTTATTTTACTCCAAGATGCTCTGCAAGGCTATCCTGAGCCTTCAGAGAATAATCAAACCAGATAACTGCACTGTCAAATTTCATCTTATCAAGGTTTTCTATCTGCTCCTCGGTAAGTTGTTTGTTAGAAACATAAAGCTGCCTCATAAGCTTACCTTTGCTTATCTTAACAGTTCCTGTTCCTGCCTCGTTTATCTTATCCCACTCAATATCCTTAAGCGGAATCCTAAAAAGCTCCAAGGTTACTCCCCTATCGCTGATATTTATTACCTGTGCACCGAGCACAAACATATAAAGCGCGATAAGGAGCGGAATTATCAAAAACCATATTGCAAAAGCAGGCATTGTACTGTTTACGAAAAATTTAATGTACGTAGGAATTTCAAAGAGAATAAGCGCGCTCAGCAAAATTGCACCGAACATAAAATTACTTTTTGAACGAAAAATTCTCATATTTTTACCTCAGTCGACTTTTTTCTTATTATCTCAAATTTTTAAGCTTGTGTCAACAATTTATTGCTCAAATCTTGCCCGTAGTTTTAAAAGCGCCTTCTTTTCTATTCTGCTGACATAGGAGCGGGAGATTTTAAGAAGCGATGCCACCTCTCTTTGAGTCAGCGGTGTGCTTTGGCATAGCCCGTAACGAAGCTTTACGATGGTTCGCTCTCTTGGGGTAAGGCACTCTGCAACATATCTGTAAAGCTTTTCCGCCTTTAGTTTTTCCTCAATGTCATCAGCAATATCGTGCTCGTCTGCAACGATATCTATTAGCGAAAGCGAATTGCCCTCAGAGTCGGTATCAATAGGGTCGCTGATATAGACGTCCTGCGCACTTTTCTTAAGGCTTCTGAAATACATTAAAATTTCGTTCTCGATGCAGCGCGAGGCGTAGGTAGCAAACTTAGTTTCCTTCTTGTAGCTATAGCCCGAAACTGCTTTTATAAGCCCAATTGTGCCTATCGAGATAAGATCATCTTGGTCCACGTTGCTTTGATTGTATTTTTTAACAACGTGCGCGACAAGCCGCAGATTATGCTCTATAACCTTATTTCTTGCACCTTCGTCGCCCTCCTCGATTTTCTTGAAGCACTCTCTTTCCTCCTTTAAAGAGAGCGGCTTTGGAAAGCTTTCGCCGCTTAAATGCAGGGCAAAATGAAAAACGCTGCAGAGCATATTAAGTAGCTCTAAAAACATAAGATCAACCCCTTTGATATAAGTTATATTCAAAGAGAGACTTAATTTTGTATGTCCTAAAAAAAGAAAAAAGCCTGCTTAAAGCAGGCTTTTATGTACTTATTTAATAAGCGAGATTTTGCCGATAAGGGGAAGCTCTTTTGCCTTTCCTGTTGCGGCATTGACAATTCCAATAATCGCAACAACAAGCAGGAAAATTGAACAAATTCCCGAAAGGATACCTCCAATAAGAGGAACTAAACCAACAACGCTTGATACAATTTCAGCAAGGAAAAGAACCAAGCCTTGATTTGTGTGGAAACGGGCATATTTAGAATCTTTTGCTGCAAGCAAAGGAACGAGAAGCAAAAGTCCAAAATAAGCAAGAACTGCCATAACCTTGTTATTTTCAATATCCGCAGGATCATATTCATTTGTTGTATCTGCAGTATTGTTAAACTCGTTAAATTTTTCTTTTACAGTTTCAGCTACAGAATCAGCGGTGCTCTGAGCCTCAGTTGCCTCTCCGCAAAGCGCACAGAACTTTGCGCCTTCTTCAAGCTCGGCGCCACATTTTGTACAAAAAGCCATATCAAAAACCTCCTGGTTGTTTTTTTACACTATAACACATTTTCATCTTTTTGTAAAATGTTTTTTGACAAATTTTCAAAAAAATATGTTAATTACGGCATCAATATGCTATAATCCTTATAACAAACAAAAAAGGAGCAGAAAAATGGAATTTTTACGCTTACTTGAAGACATACGCACTCCCTTTTTAGATACTTTTTTCTCAACCATAACCCAGCTTGGTGAGGAAACAGTTATAATCTTAGTCGGTTTGCTGTTTTTCTGGTGCATCAACAAAAAAGAGGGATATTACCTGCTCTCTATCGGCTTGGTAGGCACTGTACTTAATCAGTTTTTAAAGATGATCTTCAGAATCCCTCGCCCTTGGGTAAAGGACGACAGTTTTACAATCGTTGAAAGCGCCAGGGATGCCGCAACGGGATATTCCTTCCCAAGCGGACACACTCAGGCAGGCGTTGGAATATTCGGCGGCATTGCCCGTTTTAACAAAAACGCCGCAATTCGTATCATTTGCATTATTGTTTGTGTTCTTATCGGTTTTTCAAGAATGTACCTTGGGGTACACACACCTGCTGACGTTTTGGTTTCAGCTCTGCTTGCCGTAGCTCTGATTTTCGGATTCTACCCCGTTTTTGACAAGGCATTTTCAAGCAAAAAGAATATGCGCATCTTCTTTGCTTGTATTACTGCTTTTGCAGTTGCATTTCTTTTATTTATGACCTTCTACAACTTCCCCGCCGACACCGATGCGCACAACCTTGAAAGCGCAGGCAAGAACGCATACACAATGCTCGGATGTATTCTTGGCATTTGGCTGACATACGAAATTGACACTAACTACACTCATTTTGACACCAAATCAGTGTGGTGGGTGCAGATTTTAAAGCTTGTTATTGGCATTTTGCCCATCCTCGCAATCAAATCTGGATTAAAAGCGCCTCTTTATATGCTTCTCGGCGAAAACCACTTTGCAGACGGGCTTCGTTATTTCCTGCTCACCGCATTTGCGGGCTGTGTCTGGCCGCTTACCTTCCCGCTGTTTAACCGCCTTTCAAAAGGTAAAAAATAAAACCGTATCGTTCTTGATTAGCTCGGAGGAATAATTATGGACCTGCAAAAGTTACTTAATTCTTTGACGCTTGAAGAAAAACTGGGACAACTTTTTCAGCCACACACAAGAATGATTATTAAAACTGCTGCAGAACTCACAGGTCCCGACAAGCAGTTTGGAATAACCAAAGAGGACATCTACCGAAGTGGCAGCGTCTTGAGCTTTAATGGTGCAAAAGAAATGATTGCGGCTCAAAAAAGTTATATTGAGAATAGTGAGAAAAAGATCCCTCTTCTTTTTATGCAAAACGTTGTTAACGGTCAAAAAACAATATACCCCATTCCGCTCGGTATGGGAGCAAGCTTTGATCCCGATCTGTTAAAAGAATGCTGTGAGATGGCGGCAAGAGAATCTATTGCCAGCGGTGTCCACGTTACATTTGCGCCTATGCTTGACCTAGTGCGCGATGCGCGCTGGGGCAGAGTTATGGAATCAACGGGCGAGGACCCGTATTTAAACAGCGTTTTAGCAAAAAGCTTTACAGACGGTTTTCACAAAAAGTACAAGGGACAAGGTGTTGCGGTCTGCATAAAGCATTTTGCGGCATACGGCGCTGTTGAGGCAGGAAGAGATTACAACTGCGTTGATATGAGCGAACGCAGTTTAAGAGAATATTATCTGCCTGCCTACAAGGCTTCTATTGATGCGGGCGCCGAAATGGTAATGAGCGCCTTTAACACCATAAACGGAATTCCCGCAACCGCAAACAGTTGGCTACTGAATGATATTCTGCGTGATGAATACAAATTTGACGGTGTACTCATAAGCGATTACAACGCTATCGGCGAACTTATCGAACACGGCTACTGCGAAAACGAAAAAGATGCCGCAGAAAAGGCCATAGGATGCGGCGTTGACATTGAAATGATGTCGGTTACGTATTTAAAGTATGCAAAGGAGCTTTTAGAAGAAGGAAAAATAACCATAGAGCAAATTGACAGGATGGTTATGCGTGTTTTAAAGCTAAAAGAAAAGCTTTGACTGTTTAAGAATCCTTACTCTAAAGCAAGTGAGGAGGACGAGAAAAGGCTATTCTGCTCCAAGAAGCACCGAGAGATCGCAAGAAGAGCTGCAGAGGAAAGTTGTGTTCTGCTAAAAAACAACGGCACTCTCCCTCTCTCCAAAGATGAAAAAATCGCACTGATAGGTCCATTTGGCAACACGACTGAAACACTTGGGCATTGGAAAAGCTTAGGGGCATACAAAGACACCGTCACGCTCTATGACGGCATTTTAAAGCACACCTACAAACGAAATGTTTATATGGATACTGCTTGTTCCTTTATTGTCGAGGACACAGATGAAATCGGCTTTAAAGATGCGCTGAAAAAGATGAAAAAAGCCGATAAAATAGTTTTGGCGATCGGCGAGCACCAAATGTATTCGGGCGAAGGCAGAAGCCGAGCAAAAATCGTTTTGCCCAAGACCCATCTTCGTTTGGTCGAGGTGGCAAAACAACTTAACAAGCCTGTAATCGCTGTTGTTTATACCGGCAGGCCGCTTGAACTCGAGCTTTTGGATCAGCTTTGCGACGGTATTTTGCTCGTTTGGCAACCGGGAACCGAGGGCGGCAACGCCATTGCAAATCTTTTATATGGCAAGGCTAACCCCTGCGGCAAGCTTTCAATGAGCTTCCCTTACAGCACCGCACAGTTGCCTATATACTACAATCACTTATCGACAGGCAGGCCCAAAAAGAGCGGCGACGAGCTTCCCTCTCACCCGAGCAAAATGCCTTTCACAAGCATGTACAACGATGTGAAAAACGAGCCTCTTTATCCTTTTGGGTTTGGACTATCTTATAGCGAATTTAAGCTTTCAAACCTAAAGCTTAGCAAAAAAACAATGTCAAGAAACGAAAAGATCACTGCTTCTGTAGAGGTTGAAAACTACGGAAAATATGACGGAAAAGAAGTAGTCGAGCTTTATTTGAGGGATAAATTCGCCTCTGTTTCACGCCCTGTTAAAGAGCTGAAAGGCTTTAAAAAGATTTTTCTTAAAGCTGGAGAAAAGCAGGTCATTTCATTTGAAATTAGTGAAGAAATGTTGCGTTTTTATAATCAACAAATGCAATTTGTTTCCGAAAACGGCGAGTTTGATATAATGATCTCTAACGGAATTACCACAATTTGCGACACCTTTTCACTAATTTAACCACCTAAAAAACAAACCCCGCTAATGCCACGGCGTCATAAGGAAGTAATTTATGTAGGATACGGTGTAACCCTAAAAATGGGGTTACACCGTTTTCCTATTTTATGCTACATAGCGGAATTCCTGCGGGTTTTCCTGTATTTCTTCCATCATAGCAAGGATTTCTTCTTCGGTAGGAATATCTATCATTCCGGCAGCGGTAAAATAAATATCCACCTTCACATAGCAATGGCCGCTTGACTTATCGTTGTTGTGAACCTCAATGCGTTCAATCAACGAGTTCACAAGTGTAGGTGTGAGTTCTTTTACTTCTGTCAGTTCTCTCAACGTGCGAAGCAGCAATCGCAAATCAACAACTTGTTGCTCGGCTTTTTGCAAAACAACCTTGCTTTCTTGAACCTCTGCAATCAATTCCCTTTGCTCTTGAGCATAGTTTTTCACCATACGCTCGTAGCGGTCATCTTCTAATTTTCCAAGAACATTTCTTTCAAAAGCAGCCTCGATTAGTTTATCAATCTCAGATATACGGCGAGTACCTCGTTCAATTACTCGTTCAAACCTTTTGCGTTCTTGTTGGCGCATCGCATCGTTTTTCTTTGCGAGCATATACAAAAACACAGGCTCGTGGCATTTTACAAAATCGGCTAAATTTCTAACGGCTTCAAAAACCACTTTTTCAAGAGCGACATCACGAATAAAGTGAATCTTACAACTGCCTCTGCCGTCCTTGTAGTTTGCACAACGGAAGAATTCTTGATCTCGGCGCAAACTCTTTGATGCACAAAAATGAAGTTTAGAACCACAATCGGGACAGTAAACCAATCCCGAAAATAAACTTGTTCTTCCCGTCGCAGTATTCCTGCGGCGGTTTTTTCTCAATTCTTGTACCCTTAACCATATATCCTCGTTGATTATTGGTTCCTGCATATTGGGAATGATTTGGTAATCTTCAACGGGATTGATGATTCTCGTGTGTACCTTATAACTTACTGTCGTAGTCTTGAAGTTTACGGCACATCCCGTATACTGTCGGTTTTCCAAAATACCCACAACGGCACTTGGATGCCACGCATACGGATCAAGGGGCGTTGCATTTCGAGTTTTTCTACCTACCGATTCGAAATACGCCGTAGGAACAAGCACCTTTTCACGCTCTAATTGTTTGGCTATTTGCAAAGGGCCTCTGCCCGCCAAGCAAAGGCTATAGATCTTCTTTACGATTTCTGCCGCAGGTTCATCGATTAACCATTTCTCCTTATCGGTTTCATCTTTCTTATAACCATAAGGAACCACGGGAGAAACACGCTTACCGTTATCTGCTTTAGACTGCCATACTGCACGAATTTTCTTCGAAGTCTGTGCCGCATACCATTCATTAAATATATTATAAAACGGAAGCATTTCCATTCCTTCGCCCGTTGAACTGTTTATATTCTCCTGAATAGAAATAAACGTAACACCAAGCGACGGATATACGATTTGAGTAAGTCTGCCCGCTTCGACTTGTTCACGACCAAATCGGGATAGGTCTTTTACAATGATTCTGCAAATCTTGCCTTCTTCCACCATTCGTTGCATACGATTAAAATCGTTTCGATCAAAGCTTGTGCCGGATATGCCATCATCAACGAAGAACATTGTATTTGTATAGCCGTGTTTTTTGCAATAATCAAGTAAAATCTGCTTTTGGTTACTGATACTATTAGACTCATCCTCTTTCTCTTTCTTTTTCTTCTTGCCGTCCTCATCTTTAATGTCTTCTACGGATAAACGGCAATAAAGAGCGGTGATGAGTTCTTCTATATTTTTATCGTTTTGCACCTTAATTTTGTTTACGGTTGTCATTAATTATTTCTCCTTTCCGACAACCGGGTGAGGCTAAAGCCTGTTATAACTTTACTACACCCGATTGTCTTTTTCCATTGTGCGGAAATTAAATCAAATTTTCGGATAGAATCAGTTGTTTAAACTGTTCCAATACACACTGTCTGCCATTTGGGTTGAAATGTGTGGAAACCGCATAGGTTGTCCCGCCGATCTTTGTTTCAAAGGTTTCTTCACCAAAGCGGCGCACCTTACTGTAGTCAAGGATGCGTTCTTTATTTCGAGGAAGAACGTGATCCACAAGAGAAATCGGTTCATTTTCATCAATGGGGTCAGGCAGTATAACGCTTACGTTTTTCGTATTTCTAATAACATCAACTTTTTTCATACAATCACCTCGCATCCCTTTGTTTCATTCGGTAATTCTTTTCACAAAGTTTTATAATTTCATCTTCGATTTGCTGAACTGTGTAATTCTTTGGGAAATACTTGCGGAGTTTTTCGGTAGGAATCTTGACTCGTTCCTTTTGGTTCGCTTTTTCTTCCTCCATAATTTCCGCAATCACTTCGGGTGTAAGACCTTCGCCTTGGCTTATCTTTTTAAAGCGGCAAGCCTGCGAAAGTGACGGGGTGCAATCGCTTTGCTCAATCTGCTCTAATAGGTCTTGCTGTTCCTGTTCGTTGAGATAGGAAAGCTCGACGGCGGGAGTGAATGAAATACGACCGTCATCCACATATTGCAAAATTTCGGGGATGAGATTGGTAAGGCGGATATAGCGTTGAATTTGCCGTGCGCTTTCATTGGCATCAGCGGCAATTTGTTCGTCCGTCCTTAACTTCGTGCCAACTTGGCACGAAGTTAGGTCAGACCTCCATCCCTGATGTTCCAATGCTTCGGCTTTCATCTTGTAAGCGAAGGCTTTTTCGCTCGGTAGAATATGCTCTCGGTGGAGGTTGCTATCCACAAGCACAATCGCCGCCGCATCACGGTCAAGCGGAACAATTAAGGCAGGGATTTCGGTAATCCCTGCCTTTCTGCTTGCCATAACCCGTCTGTGACCGGATATGATCTCATATTCATCTGTGGTATTTTCAAGTGGTCGAACAATAACGGGAGAAACAATGCCGTGTGTTTTAATGCTTTCGGCAAGGGCTTCCATTTCCTCGTTATCCTGAACTTTGTAGGGGTGGTTTTCAAATGCGTGTAATTTATCAATAGATATAATTTTTTTGGTACTTTTCATCGTTCTTTACCTCTTTCTTTATTCTTATTTAAATTATTTCGTTTCATTTCGATATTGCGTTCGGCATCAAGTAGTGCCTTGATTTTCGGAATGTGTTCCTCAATGCGCATAGCAATTTTATATTCCTTTCGCAAGGGAGTAATTTTCTTGGTTATCTCCTTGCATTGTTCTTTAAGTGCCGTATCTTCTTCGGGTGTTTTTACACGGCGAAGTTTTAAGCGTAGTGCATAACGTTCCTGCTCCAATTCGGAAATGCGGAAGGATAAGTTTTCTTGGAAATCTAACAGTTTTTTCGGGGAGTTGAGATTGTTGTCGCAAAGCAAATTGTATTCCTCAATATACCGATCCAACTTTCGCATTTCTGCTCGCATCATCGGAGATACGGGGCGATTATCGTATTCATGGGTGTTGCCTACGATGCAGATTTTAAGAAGTTCAATAAAGAGTTCGAATAACACAATAATCGTGTCATCCCATCCCGAAATATACTTATCTCTTTCAAGCACAAGAAGCGGTCGTCTTTTCCAAGCCGGTGTCACAAAGGTATAGAGATCGGGTTTGCGCTGATTCTCAATGCACCGTTTATGAATATTTTCCTTAGAATATTTTTCACCAAGACTACTGATACGGACAGCACGTTTCCACCCTTCTGCATACACAGATGGGTGGTCATAATAAAAGTCACGTTCAAATTTGTAGCCAAGTGTTTTAAGGTAATATTCAATTTCCCTAAACGAGCAGCTTTGTGATAATGCCTCGTCCACGTCTTTTCGTAGCATATCTCGGTGTGTGAGCTTGCCGGATTTTTCAACCCAATACGCTTTTTTGTTGCTGTAAAACTTGTTGCCTTGAATAACCAATTTGTTTCGTTCGGCGCAAATAGCATCGGAGATCTTGCGAAGCTCAAGACGATCCCCGATACCGTTACGGAACTTTTTGCCCGTCTTAAAGGAAACGCTATTGACTACAAAGTGATTGTGGATATTGTCGGTGTTGAGATGGGTAGTAACAACAACCTGATATTTTGCGCCCCACATTTTTCGGGCGGTTTCCTTTCCTATGCTGTGTGCTTCTTCAGGAGTAACCTCACCAGGAGCAAAACTCTGAAACCCGTGATAAGCGATATTTTTGCCACGCTCACCGAAACGGCGCTTAACAGCAATCATTTCGTTATAGGCGTTATGCTTGGAACAGTTGATACCCGATACAAACATTGTTTGGTCGGTTTTATCGTCATTCTCCACATAGCGGATAGCGGTATATAAATCTTCATCAAGATATTCTTTGGCGGTGGTTTTGTCAGGATTGTTGGCGTAGTCAATCACTTCCTTTAATCGTCCTCTAACGGGCCAGAAACCTGTGGTTGCCATCGACGGGTATCCTCCTTTCTCGGTAAGATTATTTCTTTTGTAATTTCTTTGAGTAAGGTCATCGCTGCTTTGTTTACTTCTGCAG
>JAFTYW010000002.1 GCA_017461245.1 Oscillospiraceae bacterium | reverse complement strand
GTGTGACTCTATGCCTCTCTTGTCTGACGAAAGCAGAACATCGGCACAGATTTCTGCATCCTCGCGTGGCACACCGACGCCTACAAATGCGTCTGTCGCGAAGGAGTACAGAGTTTTCCAATCAACAACATGTTTCAAGGGTTTTCACTCCTATAAAATTATTTATAAAAACGGGACTACGCTCTCAACCTACGTAGTTTCCGCTTTTATCAAGGAAATAATAACCGCAGTCTGTGATGGCATTTTTAACAGAATCTATCTGTTCTTTTGTAACTGCGGGTGCATTTTCTCCGCTTGGGAGAGTAACTGCAATAATAATTTTTCTTTCTCTGTTGTCCTCAAGGGTCTGCTCGACAAAAACGTCAATTTTATCTTTTTGCGTCGGCTCGCCCTCTACTTGACTCTCGTTAGAGAAGCTGACGACATCAGCACCGACCTGTGCAACATATATATCCGCCGAGAAGGTTTTGGGATCGGCTCCGCCGTAGATAACATTATCCTCCTGCAATGCAGATGCGGCATTGTAGGAAAGGATGAGCTTTGCGCCCTTATCGTTTAAGGCAGTTTTCAAGTCAGCAGTGTACTGACTTAAAATGTCCTTGTGCGAAACGGTTGCCTCAAGCGGTCCGAAGTTTGTAGAAACAAGCCTAAACACAGACGGGAACATTACACTCGAAACCATAACGTTTTCAAAGCCAAGCTGGGCAAGCTCGCAGGCGAGCGCCGTAACATAGCCTTGCGCCGCATCGCTGTAAGGATTGAGCCAAGGCTTGCCGTTTTCGGCATCAAGCCAACTCCAGCCCTCCTGCCCTGCATACTGAATTTTTGCATCGGCATTCTTGGTTGCGATCTTATCCTTGAAAGCGTTTATCTCTGCAACAGGGATAAGCGAAGCACCCTTTATCTTTGTGACGATTTCAGAAAGGTTTTCAATAGCGGCAGTAGATACCGCTCCAACCGAAATTGCCATTTCGTTAGTGGTTTTGTAGTAAATCGTGCCGTCCTCATCCTTTAGGCTCAAAACAACTGCATTATAACCCAAAGACTTTACTTTTTCAAGATAAGCCGAGAGATTTTCTGCATTTTTTGCAACTTCGAGCGGCAGGTAGGCTATCTTTAGGTCGACCTGCTCTACTTCGGGCTCGACTTTTGATATCGAGGACGAAACCGATGACGCAGATAACACCTGCGACGAACTACTATTAGGGCGCTCGGTCTTTTCTCCCTTAAAGAGATTTACAAGCGGGCCCGAAATGCTGTAGCCGACAAAAATCAGCAGCGCAATCACCAAAACAGAGACCACGGCATTTTTTATCTTTCTGTTTCTGCGGCGAGATGAGCTATCAAATATCCTATCGTATTTTTGAATTTTTACACCCTTATTTCTGCGGGATCTCAATTCTTAATCTCCCCTTTTTCAAAGATTAGAAGGGCAGCTCGTGCCCGATTAGACCGTAAAACGCAAGGGACAGTATACCAATATAAATAAGTGTTGCAGGAAGGCCTCTGAAGGCAGCAGGAACCTGCGTTCCTCTCAGTTTTCTCGTTCCCTCAAAGACCAGAACGGTTGCCAAGAAGAATGCAACGCCCGTTCCAAAAGAAAAGCCGAGCCAGGAAGCGAGCGAAACCTCGGCGCTTATAACCGAGTTGTGCGCGGGCAGGAGTATTGCACCGAGAGCGGCACAGTTAAAAACTGCAAGCAGCAGAATTTCGCTCATTTTGCGATAGGATTGGGGCAAAACGAAATACAGAACGACGCTGTAGATAACATAAACCGCGATAAGAACTATTACAAAAACCAGCGGCTCGATATAAAGCCTTATAGGACTTTTTCTTATAAGCAGGTTTACACCCCAGCCAAGCAGGCCCGAAAGGGTCGTAATAGAGGTCAGCATAATGCTGAATTTGAACATTGTTCTCGGGGTCTTTACCGCCATAAGCATTCGGCTGGCGCCGAGACCTCTTGTGAAAATGGTGTTTTCAATAAACACCGCCGCGACTGCGGCTATAAAGAAATCAAACAAAAACTGCATCATTTAGCGCTCTCCCCTTTCTCTTTATTTTGGAGAAGCATCGAGAGCCTTCTCGCGCCCGCGGCAAGCAGGCCGACAATTATAAAGCCCATAAAAGGCAAGAGGAAGGAAATGTTCCTCTGCATATTGCCGATAGGCTTATCCCAGATAGTGCCTTTGCCGAGTATCTCTCTTATGGCAGAAACGAAGATCATTACAAGGGAGAAGCCGACGGTTGTGATAAGTCCGTCAATCAAGCTTCTGAGCGGGCGCTTGTCCCTAACCGCCTCGCCCGAATGAGCGGTGATGATGGGGTTTACAACCATCAGCGGAAGAAAAACGCCGACCTTGTCACTGACCTCGGGGAATATGTTTTTAGCAAACCAGAAAGCAGGAATGAAAAACAGGCTCGAGAGCAGGGCGCAAAGGATAACACGGATGCTTTTGGGAATCTTTATAGGGTTTACCGCAAAAAGCACCAGAACGGGAACGATAATGATTGCAAAGGCAACCGAAAGCGAAACGCCTGCCTTAAGGCTCTGGCTTATCGCAACAACGGGGCCAAGCGACAGACCGCTTATAAGAATGGGATTTTCCAAAATAAGCTTTTTAACCGCCGTTAAAACGCCTTTTTCGGCCTTTAAAAACAGCTTGTTTTTTTGTTTACGCTTCATTTTCTGCCCCTCCCTTTTGCTTTTCTGCCTGTCTTTCCTCTTTGGAAAGTCGAGGGGTCAGGTCCGTGTATCTGTCAATGCCCGTACCGATCTTATCAAGGAACGGTGTAAATGAGTTTGCGATAAGCAGAGCAAACGGAAATGCGATCTCCATCTTTCCAAAATGTCTGAAAAGCATTGTGAGAACGCCTATCGAAAGACCGTATATCCACTTTGCATAGGGGTGCTTACAGCTTGTAACAGGCTCGGTCGCCATAAAGACAGCGCCGAAGATAAGCACGCCCGAGGTTATCTCAAACCAAAGAGCCTCAAAAACATTTATCGAAGCTCTGGGGAAAACAAGAGCGAAAACCGACGCGCCGATAAGCACGCCTGCCGAGATCTGAACGCTTAGTGCCTTGCGATACAAAAGGTAGGCTCCTGCGGCTAAAATTACTATAACGCTTGTTGCACCTGCCGCGCCGGGAGTGTTACCTACAAGCACATCAAAAAAGTCAAAGAGCGGTTTTCCGCCTTGGCCCAGGCTCTTAGCGCTTGTTTCGTAAAATCTCACGTTCTCGGAAACCGAGCCGAATACACTGAGCCACTGCATAGGCTTGGTATAGGCAAACACCTTATCTGACCAGGAAATTGCCGCAAAGCAGAATGCCGCGGCGGCGGGGTTAAAGGGGTTGTTGCCCAGTCCGCCGAAGGGGTGCTTGACCACTAAAATTGCAAACAGGTCTGCAATTACGATTATCCCGATATCGATCGACGCGGGAAAAAGAAGCGGCAGGATCGCACCCGTCACAAGCGGCGAAAAGTCAAGGAAATTATACTTCCCGTCCCTTATTCTTCTGACAAGCAGGTCGGCAAAATAGCAAACGGCAAGGGATACTACAAGGTTTTTAAGAACCCTGAAGCCGTAGAAAAAGATAGGCATCATATAAACAAACGCCATTGCGACCAGCATATCGAACATCAGCGACTGAACAGTGCCGCTATTTCTCAGAAAGGGCGCTTTGGTTATTTTGACTGTCCTGTTCATTTTGCCACATCTCCTTAAGTAGCGTTCTTCTTGATAGTTTCACATACTGCCTCAAATCAATCTTGGCGGGACATATATAGGAACAGCAACCGCACTCGGTGCATTTATCTGCCGAAAGTCTGTAAAGCTTTTCAATATTATTGTCAAGATAATAGCTGTAAATGTAGTACGGAAGCAGTTTTTGCGGGCAAACGTCTATGCATCTTCCGCAACCGACGCAGGTAGTGGTTTCAAACTCAGGCTCCTCTGTGAATGCCAGAATTGCCTTTGTCGATTTTAAGACAGGAATATCTGTTCCGTCAACACTGTAGCCTGTCATACTTCCGCCTAAGACTATAAGGGCAGGCTTTTTTCTAAGACCGCAGAAGTTTAAAATGTCGCCTATAGAGGTTCCGATAGGCACCTCAACGTTTCGGCTTTTCTTAACACAGTCACCCGCCACCGTTACAACGGTGTTGGTGTAGGGCTTATGGGTAATAGCCGAGTAATAAAAGCTGAGAAGTGCGCCGATGTCAATATAAACGGTATCGTCGTCGCTCTGCAGCATTCTTGAAACGGGATAGACCTCAAGCGAGGCCTTGACTGCATACCTGCCGACGCTCTGGGGAATGCGGACAGAAACATCTCCGTTTCTTCCGTAAGCCTCGATATGAATATTCTTGGCACCGAAAAGGCGGTTTAACGCCTTAATGGCGTGTGGAATATATTTTGTGCGGCAGAGGAGCTGAGAAATTCTGCTGCTGACATAAGGCTCGTCGTCAACCGCGTCAATGACGAGATTTTTAACACCGCCCTTGTACTGCTCTAAGATCTCAGCAAGGGTTCTTTTGTCTGTGGTATTTAAAATTCCACACTCGGTGGCGGCATACATGATCTCATCATCAGTAAGCTCTCTTGGTTCAATTTCCTCAAAGCTTGTTGCCACAAAGTCCTTATCAGCATCAAGCTGCATAAAGCTCTGTCCCTCAAATTTTTCGAATTTAAATTCACCAATGGCTGCCGCAGTTCCCTTGACCGATGCAAATGAGTCAATAGAATCGGGATAAATTCCACGGGATATTAGCTGGCCGCAATCAAGCTGCTGGTTTGCCGAAACGCAAAGCTCGCTTGACACCGGCAGAAAAACGGTTTTTACGTCAAAAAAACTATCAATAGGCGAGGAAATTGCAGGTTCTTTAAACTGCTCAAGATAGAGTCCTCGGCTGGTTAGCCTACGCATAGGAGCACCTCTTTCCTTTGTGCTTTAAGCATTTTTGAGGCTGTCTATTGCCTCTTTATAATCGTTGCTGCGGAAAACCGACGAGCCTGCAACAAGCACAGTAGCTCCCGCCTCTTTTACAAGCGGGGCGGTGTTTTTGTCAATTCCGCCGTCGACCTGTATAAGAATATCTTTTCCGCTCTCGTCTATCATCTTTTTAAGCTCGGCTATTTTGGGGAGCATATCCGCCATAAACTTCTGTCCGCCAAAACCCGGCTCGACCGTCATAACTAAAACAAGGTCGATATCCTTAAGGTACGGCGCAATCGCCTCGGCGGGAGTTTTGGGCTTTAACGAAATGCCGACCTTTACGCCAAGCTCCTTTATTTTGCTGATGGTTTTCTCTATATCGCAGGGCGCCTCAATATGAAAGGTTATAAGCTCTGCTCCCGCCTGGGCAAATCTTTCGGCATAAAAAAGCGGGTCGTCTATCATAAGATGAACGTCAAAAAAGGCCTTTGAATGAGGTCTTATGGATCTAACGATATCTGCACCGAGGGTAATGTTGGGGACAAAATGCCCGTCCATTACGTCTATATGGAGCCACTGTGCTCCCGCGTTATAAACAGCCTCTGCCTCGCAACCGAGCTTTGAAAAATCGCTGGCGAGGATGGATGGCGAAACTATATACATGAGGATACCTCCAAATTCACAAACTATATCAGTTTATTTTAGCATATTTTTATCCGTTCGTCAAATTCTATATGTTTCACTATTGCACAAAATTCACCCGCGCATATTGTTGGTTTTTCACATAAGCGGTTAAAGTACGCGTATGCGCTCATATTGTAGGGGCGGATGCCCACATCCGCCCGCTAATTACCCACATCTATTTTCGGGGCGATGTGGGCATCGCCCCCTACAATTTAAAATCACCCGTTCGATAGGATGTAGGGGAAGGGCTTGCTCCTCCCGAAACTATACAAAACAAAGCGGGAGGAGGGAAATGGGACACCCCTCCCTACAACATAATGTAAGGGTTGGAAACCTTGTAGGGAATGGATTTATCCATTCCGTTTTTGCGGTGCGTCACAAACCGCCGCACCCTACAATTTTATACCGATGTATGTTGTACTCCGTAGGGAACGACCTATGTGTCGTTCCGTTTTGTTTTGCGGCACGACACGCAGGTCGCGCCCTACAATGTAGCACCAACGCTCGAAATACTCCGTAGGGGCGAACAGTGTTCACCCGCCATACGCCCTATACAAAAAACGGGCGACCAATGGTCGCCCCTACATTATTTCAATAACACGCGCCAACTTTGTTTTTTGTTGCATTTTGTAAAATTTTGTTGTAAACTAAAAATACCAAATAGCCTAGTGGCCGCTTCGGTAGCCGCACTTTTTAGTTGGAGAGGGATAACAAAAATGAAAAAGATTTTATCAGTTGTATTATCTATAAGCTTAATGCTCTCAATCTGCTCACTTGGAGTATTCAATATTCCTGCAAAAGCGGCAACAACAAGCGGAACAACTGGCGACTGCACCTGGACTCTCGACGGAGATACATTAACAATTTCAGGAAATGGCGCTATGGCTCAATATAATACTAATCCCCTATGGAAAAGCCACATAACAAAAGTAATTATTCAGAATGGTGTTACAAGCATACATAGTAATGCTTTTGCTTCGTGTTCTAAACTGGCCAGTATAACAATTCCTAATAGTGTTACAGATATAGGGAAGGAGGCTTTTATTGGCACTGCGTACTACAACAACTCTTCAAACTGGGAAAATGGTGTTCTTTATATTGGACAACATTTAATTTGCGCAAAAAAAGACTCTCTTTCCGGAAACTACATAATAAAAAGCGGGACTAAAATCATTGCACAGGGCGCATTTCATTCATGTTACAAGCTCACAAACGTAATCATTCCTAACAGTATTACCAGTATAAGTAATCACGCTTTTTATAACTGCAATAAACTTACAGGCGTTACTATTCCTGACAGCGTTACAAGCATAGGCAATAATGCGTTCTATGGTTGCAGCAGTCTTACAAGCGTAACTATCCCAGATAGCACTATTCGCATAGGCGAGGGCACTTTTCGAAATTGTAGCAATCTTACAGGCATAAGTATACCTAATGGTGTTACAGACATAGATCAGGAGGCTTTTAGTGGCTGCACAAGCCTTACAAGCATAACTATACCTAATAGCGTTACAGACATAGGCGAGAGTGCTTTTCGAGATTGTAGCAGTCTTACAAGTGTTACTATTCCTGACAGCGTTACAGACATAGGAAATTCTGTATTTAAAGGCTGCGATAGCCTTGAAAAAATAACCATTCCATTTGTTGGAAGCGCTTTGAATGGCACGCAAAACACTCATTTCGGTTATTTGTTTGGTGGAAGAACTTATTTATATAACTCTGGTTGCGTACCTTCGTCACTAAAAGAGGTTGTTATAACAAATGCAACGCGCATAGCTGATAACGCATTTAATTTTTGCAAAAATCTTAAACGCATAACCATTCCCAACAGTGTCAAAAGTATAGACAAATACGCTTTCAGTGATTGCAGTGGTCTTACCAGTATAAATATTCCCGCAAGTGTCGCTAGTATTGGTGGCGGGGCTTTCAGCTACTGTAGCGGTCTCACCAGTATAAATATCCCAACTAGCGTTACCAATATAGGCGCCGGAGCCTTCGTTGGTTGCAATAATCTTACAAGCATAACTATACCTAGTAGTGTTGAGAATTTTAGTGCCAGTAATTTTATTGGATGTAAAAATTTAGTTGAATTAAATATTTTAACAAATGCCGCTAGTGTATCAATAGATAGTGAAATAATCAAAAAGATGAGTTTGCCAGAAAGTATCAGCACGATAAACGGCGATTTTTCAAAGTGTTCAGGTTTAGTGATAAATTATAAAGGAACAAAAAAATATTGGGAAACTGTTGAGCTCAGTGGATCACTCCAAAGAGCCATCCTTGAGGAAAGAGTAAAGGTGGTTTACGAGGATGATAACAAGTTATCCTCCTCGAACAATCCTGTGCAGGCTACAACCTCAAGCAAGCCTACAGTTACAGTTTCGAGCAAGCCCGCTGAATCAAGCAAGCCTGCAGTTACAGTTTCGAGCAAGCCTAATCACAGTGGAGCAGCCTCAAGCAAGCCTGCGCAGACTACAACCTCAAGCAAAACAGCCGAGGATAACAAAACATCAAGCGTTTTAACCCAGAGCGTTGCAAGTGAGATTGAAAGCAACATTCTTACCGAAATCGAAAGCGAGCCTACGGGCGACACCGCCTCCGAGAACATCAGTTCTCAGATAGGCCAAAACACCGGCGGCGTTTCCCCTATTGCCGTTATTTTAATAGCTGTAGGCGCGGTTGTTTTTGGCGCAGGTGCGGCAGTCGGAGTTATCTTTATCCTTAAAAAGAAAAACAAATTCTGATACATATCAAATAACAAAAAATCAATCTATAAACAATCAAAAAAGCCAAGGCAATTTTTGCCTTGGCTTTATTTATGCATTTCTATCCACTTTGTAGGGTTGTTTTCAATGTATTCCCAAATTTCGTTGTAATCGTCTTGGTTTCGTATAACGTGGTCGTAATATCTCGGTTGCCATATATTTTCGACGTATTCTTTATTGCAGAACCGCTTGAATGTACTTACAAACCTCGCGATCACAGAATTACGGTTAATTATATTCGTAGGGACAGGCGTCCTCGACTGTCCGTTTATTATCGTCAATAATAAATGTATATGGTCGGGCATAATAACATATTTATCAACCGAAATATCTCTATAAAAATCGTTTAACTTATTTATATATTTTTCTGCAACTACGCCGTGATTTAATAAACGTGTTTGCGGACAGTCGAGGACGCCTGTCCCTACAATTTCACTTAAAAGTCGTTTTCTATCTTTTACGCATATTGTAACAAAATATGCGCCATTTTGGCTATAATCATAATCTTGCAATCTGTTTTGTTTTCTATTTGGCAAATCCATTTTTATCACCAAAATTATTTTTGCTTCAAACCCTTTAAAAATGCCTTTTGCTCTGGAGTTATGCGGTAGCTTTCGCAGGCTTTTTGGATAGTCTTATTGTGGGTCCATTTTTCAAGCTTATTGTCCTTAAGATAGCAAACTGCACTGTCCCACTGCTTTGCGATGGCGGTTGCGAAATACCACGCCTGCATCATTCTGATATAATACTCCTCACTCTTTACCTCCGCAACAAGAGATAAAAACTCGGGCGAGAAATCCTCATCAAGAAAACGGACGAGCAGCATGCCCATACCAAACCTGACGGTGTAGGTATGCTCACTTTTTAGCCACTCTCTAATTTTGCATAGCAAAAGCTCGTTCTCTTTAAAAAGCGCCTTAGGGCGAATTAGATCGCAGGTTCCCCAATTGTCTACGTACGGCAAAAGTCGCTCTAATTCGCTTGCCTGCCTATCTGCATCCTTTATGCCCTCGATGAGCATTGCGTGCAGATTATTTTCCTCATAATAGCGGTGCGGCAGCTGCTTTAAAAACTCATCTGCCGCCGCTGTACCCTTAATGCTCTTTGCATAGCCTCTTAAAACAGGAGTTCTGATGCCGATAATTTTATCCTTATCCACAGTAGGCATAAGGCGGGCATGAAATTCACGGTAACCCTCGTCGGCAAGCAACAATAGCTCTTCTCTTATGTTTTTTGTCATAGTCTGCTCCTAAATCTTAGTCGGATCAAAGCCGTTTTCGGTCAGCACGTAGATCTCGTTATAGCCGCAGCTTTTAAGTAGCTCCTCCGACTCTTTAAAAGCAATATCAAGATAATTTTTATCGTGGCAATCCGAGGAGATAACGGCACCGAAGCCCATATCACGAAACACCTTTACAATAAACTCGTTGGGGTAAGGATTTTTACGGTAACCTCTTGAAATCCCGCCTGTGTTGACCTCGAAAAACGGGATTTTACCTCTCAGCGCCTCTATTGCGCCGAGAGCAAGGCTTTGATACTCCTTTGACTGTTCGTCAAAGAAGTTTGCGGTTTCATTGTGCTTTGCAATAAGGTCAAAATGGCCAATTATATCAAAATCGCCATACTTATAAAGCTCGGCCATCTGCTCGTAATATTTCCCCGCGCACTTAAGACCGTCGCCGCCGAAATAGCTATCTATAACCCCCTGCACGACCTCTTTAGAGCGGTCGATACCGACGATCTCATCGTCCATTTTAAGATAATGCACCGAGCCGATAAGATAATCATAGCCCGAAAGCTCAACCTCTGAAAGCATTTCAACCTCAAGGCCGCAAAACACCTTGATTTTGTCTGAGTATTTTTCTTTAAGTCGTGCTATCTCTTTTTTATACTGCTCTGTTCCCTCTAAGGTCATCGAAATGCCGTCCACCCAATGCATATAGGAGTGGCCCGAAAAGCCGATGGAATCAAAGCCCTTCTCTATAGCCGCCAGAACGACCTCTTCGGGAGTGTCCTTACCGTCGTCAAAACTCGAGTGCTGATGAAGATTTTGTTTGTAAAGCATTATTCACACCGCCATCTGTATTTTTACAAAAAAATTTTATCACATTATTTTTAAGTTAGCAACAAAAAACCGCCTACTTTTAAGCAGGCGGTTTTAAAAATCTTATTTTTTGGAAAAGAGCTTATTGATAAGCAGGGTTGCAAGGATTATAACGCCGATAATAACGAATATAACCAGCATTCCCTTGCCCATATACTGAAGCATATCCAAAAATCTTGCGGGCTGAAAATCAATTTCAAGAGCCTTATCTGCGCTCTGTGCAGCGCTTAAAAGTGAAGCTAAAAAGTTCATTTTTATTCCTCCTATTCCTTACTTCGCAAAGAAGCTGAGAATGATACCACCGGCGATAACCGATGCGATCTGTCCCGAAACGTTAACGCCTATGGAGTGCATAAGCAGGAAGTTCTGGGGATCCTCTTTAAGACCCATCTTATGAACGATTCTACCAGACATAGGGAACGCAGAGATACCTGCGGCACCGATCATGGGGTTGATCTTCTTCTTCGAGAAGAGGTTTAAGAACTTTGCAAAGAGGACGCCGCCTGCGGTGTCAACGATAAAGGCGATAAGGCCGAGGCCGAGGATAAGCAGGGTTGCGGGCTTTAAGAACTGCTCAGCAGTCATATTAAATGCAACCGAGATGCCGAGGAAGATGGTAACGAGGTTTGCAAGCACCTTCTGTGCAGTTTCGGAAAGCGACTCAAGAACGCCGCACTCTCTGATAAGGTTACCGAACATCAGGAATCCGATAAGAGCGGTCGCCTGAGGGATAACTGCAGAAACAACGATCGTAATGATTATGGGGAACATAATTCTGGTGAGCTTGGAAACCGACTTCTGCTCGTAAGGCATACGGATAAGACGCTCTTTCTTGGTTGTTAAGAGCTTTATAACGGGAGGCTGGATAATGGGAACCAGCGCCATATATGAGTAGGCCGCAACGGTGATAGGTCCGACATAGCTCGAGCCTAAGGTGTTTGCAACAGCGATAGAGGTCGGGCCGTCAGCCGCACCGATGATAGCGATAGAAGCCGCGTCGATCTCGGGGAAGAATATACGAGCCATTGCGAGAGTAAAGAATATACCAAACTGAGCCGCCGCGCCAAAAAGCATAAGCTTGGGGTTAGAAAGCAGCGGACCGAAATCTATCATAGCTCCGATTCCGATAAAGAGGAGCAGGGGGAAAAGCTCATTTGCAATTCCTGCCTCGTAAAGCTCCTTGATAGGACCTGCAAGGGCATCGGAAAAAGGAATGTTTACTAAAATTGTTCCAAATCCCATAGGGAGAAGAAGAGTAGGCTCCATTTCCTTTGCAATAGCAAGATAAATGAGAACGCAGCCGATAAGGATCATAACGAGCTGCTGCCACGAGAATGCCAGCAAATTGCTGTAAAGAATTTCCATTTTGCATAAACCTCCGTTTATTTAAAAAAATCACATCCTTTTTATATTAACATTTTACTTACAAAATTGCAATAGACTTTTTGCAATTTAAGAGCAAATTTGACAACACAAAATATAAAATTTATAATATAAAAAACGCATTGTGAGGTTTTAGAATGAAAAAAGTTCTATTCTTGTGCCATGGGAATATTTGCAGATCGCCCATTGCTGAATTTGTCTTTAAAGATATGACTCGCGCTCTGCCCATACATGTAGAGTCTATGGCAGTTTCCCGCGAGGAGATAGGAAACGGCATCTATCCGCCCGCCGCCGCAGTTTTAAGAGCGCACTCTATTCCCTTTGCAAGTCACAGAGCGCGGCAGATAACGCGCGCGGACTACGACGATTTTGACTACGTTATAGTTATGGAAAGCTACAATATCCCTCGCCTTATGCGCATAATCGGTGAGGACGACGGGAATAAGGTCTGCCGCCTTTTAGATTTTACCGACGCACCGGGGGACATAGAGGATCCTTGGTACAGCGGGAATTTTGAAAAGGTTTTTAATGAGATCTCCTATGGTTGCAAGGCGCTTTTAGAGCATCTGAAGCAAAACGGCGAGGTGTAATATTATTTTGCGGGCGAACACAGTTCGCCCCTACAATATAAAACAAACGTTTGATACGCTTTGTAGGGAACGACCTGCGTGTCGTTCCTATACACAAAACGGAATGGCACATAGGCCATTGGCTACAAATTCTTATTTAACACATGTTTTGTATCATGTAAAAAAGCGTGGCACTTTAAGTGCCACGCTTTTTGTTTTTAGAGTGTTATTGAGGGGCGGATGACAACAAAGTGTTTCTCACAAAGCAGTTGCTCGAGTTTAGGCTCAAGGTCAATCTCCTTCATATTGGTAAGGTCCAAAAGCTTATCGCCGAGGAACATATAGTTTACCGGCTCGTAAATGTACTTTTTCTTTTCGGTATCCTCATAGGTGTCGGCAGTAGGATTGTTTGTGATGATTATATCACCGACCACTAATTTATTAGCGGTTATGAGGGTTGCTCTATCGTAATCCTTATCAACCAAAACCTGTCGTCCGCCGTAAAGGTCGGGAGCCATCATCTTATAGTACTTATTGCTTGTAGAGGTGGTAAACTTCTTCCATTTTGAAGGCCAGCTTTCCATATTGGTCGAATAATTTACAAATATGCCGTTAAGCATGTCTGTAGCAGTCGCATCGGTCAGATTACTCTCGCCGAGAGCCTCTTTATAGATAGCATCTGCAAGCGCAATATCCCTAAGGCTTGAGCTGCCAAGAGCCTTTGCGGCGTTTTTGATCTTGGTCTGCTCTGATGCCGTAAGTGTATTTTTAACGTAAATCTTGTGGCATTTTACGGGGATGTTTTCAACCTTGGCGTCGGTTCCGTAAACAGTCTTACCGAGGGCACCCTCTGCAACCTTTACTTTATATGAAACCTTTGCGCTCTTTCCTGCCTCGACCGTTACCGTCCAGGAAAGGTTATCTCCGCTCTTTTTCTCTGCGCCCGAAACGTAGGTGGTGTTAGCGGGAACAACGTCGGTAACCTTAAGGGTCTTTTTAGTAGAAGAAAGGTTTTCAAAATTAAAGGTAAAGGTGATCTCATCGCCGGGGTTTACTGTAACGTGGGGATCAACAGAGGCAAGCTTTTCTGCCACAACGCCGCGCATTTCATCCATTCTGTCTAATGTTGCGGCGGGAATAGTGCCGTTAAAGTCATTTAAGGGGCGAATGATGGCAACGTCTCTCTGCTTATAAAGACATCTTCTATGGCTTTCATCAAAGAGGCAATCTATGCTCTCATATCTGATGCCTATATCGGTTACTTCCTTTTTGTTTTCCCAGTCATAGTTTGAACCCGAGCAGTGAATCATCATATCGTTTCCGACATAGAGCATAACGTGGCCCGAGCCACTGCTTGTAAGGTAAACCATAAGGTCGCCAGGTTCCAGATTTGAAAGAAACTCTTCCTTTAAAGCCTCTTTCTGCTTGTTGGTTGATATCGACATATACGTTTTCTTAAGAACTACCCTTGATGCAGCCGAGCTTGCAACAAGGCTTGCAGTTGTGTACTGCTCAATGTTAAAGCCGAGGGCATTGTAATATACGTCGTGTGTAAATGCGGCGCAGTTTGAATAGCCTATATTCTGGGTTGTGTAATCCTCAATGGTCTTTTGTCTTACCATACCCCAGCGCCAACGGCTGAAATACTTTGTGCTTGTAAGGCGGGTGTCCTCATACTGCAGGCGGGCCCCTCTTGCAAAGTAGCTTTCGGCAGTAAGTACTACCGCCTTCTGAAGCTCTGTCATACCCGAGGTGTCAACGGGGCTGTATGTATAGATATCGTAGGTAGGTGTAGTGGGTGTTGTGGGAGAATTACTGCTTGTGCTGGTAGAGGGAGCTTTACTGCTTGTAGTCGTTGTATTTGTAGGCTTTTTGCTGCTTGTAGTAGTTGTATTTGTAGGCTTTTTGCTGCTTGTAGTAGTTGTATTTGTAGACTTTTTGCTGCTTGTAGTTGTTGTATTTGTAGGCTTTTTGCTGCTTGTAGTTGTTGTATTTGTAGGCTTTTTGCTGCTTGTAGTGGTAGTATTTGAGGTTTTTTTACTGCTTGTTGCGGTAACCTTATCGCCACTCGAAGTCTTTTTACTACTGGTGCCGGTTTTTTCAGGCCTTGAAACATTGGGGTTGCTGCTATCCATATCCTCGTCTTCCTTACTGCTATCTGCGATCTCACTTTCCTCAGACGGCTCATCTTCATTTTCGCCGACCTGCGACTGCGTTAAATCACTCTGCTCATCGTTTGATGCTTCCGACTCAACCAATATGTTTGAGCCTAAAGAGCCCACAGGAGCGTTATCCTTGCAGGACGCCATAGTGAGCGCCACCATAAGCACTGCGAGAAGCAGAGAGGCTATTTTGCATATTTTTTTCATACGATCCACCGCATTTCCTTAAAATATGGTATTTTCTTCATTTTACCAACCGATATGATAAATGTAAATAGTTTTGCAAATTGGTGTTGCTATAATTTTAAAATTGTAGTAAAATTACAATAAAGGCAGGTGATTAAATATGGAAATGTTACAATTAAGGTATTTTTACGAAAGTGCGCTAAACGAAAGCTTTTCAAAGACCGCACAGAAATATATGGTGCCAACGGCTTCGGTTTCGGCCTCGGTGCGCCGTCTTGAAGAGGAGCTTGGGGTAAAGCTTTTTGACAGAACAAGCAACTCCATTGTTTTAAACGACAAGGGCAGGCAGTTTTTGCAGTCGGTCGGGCAGATATTTTATGAGCTTGACAGCGCATCATCAGCAATGCGAGATGACGGCACCGACAACAAAAAAATAAAAATTCTTGCAAAAGGTATGCGCCAGAGGACTACAAGGCGCATTGTTGAGTACAGCTCTCTCCACCCAAACCAAGCTTTTGAGGTAAACATTGATTTTAAAGAAAATGATTACGACAAATATGACATAATTATCGCACCAAAAAACGACGAGCATCCCGAATACGAGTGCTTTGAGCTTTGCCGCTTTAAGCTCAAAATAGAGGCATCGAAGTACAGCCCGCTTTGCCAGAAAAAGCTCACCTTAAGTCAGCTTCGTAACCAGCCTTTTGTTACCACCAGCCGCCACAACGAGATCTACAAGGCGCTCACAAGAGCCTGCAACCGAGCCGGCTTTGAGCCGAATTTCATTATGGAGTGCAATGACTACGACTGTATTGATATGGTTGAGCGAGCAGGAATGGGGCTTGGCGTTACAGTTGAGCTTGGCGCCGCCTCCTTTGGAATGCAATATCTCGACGTTTCAGACTTTGACGAAAGCTACGTAATTTACGTCTACTACAAAAAGCAAGCCTATCACGGAAACGTTAAAAGCTTTATTGATTACCTGCAAGCAACCATTAATTAAATAACAAAAAGCGCCCTCGCGGGCGCTTTTTGTTATTTTCCATTGTCTGACAAAAGCTTTAGAACTCCTGTTTTGTTAAGGGCGGCAATCAGCACCGCCGACAATACCGCTCCGCCAACCGTTGAAACAAGGAACGGCACCATGTAGGCATAAAACGCAAGGCTTCCCGCATCCTGCCCCATAAACCACACCGCTATGGGATAAGCGCAAAGTCCGCCTAAGACCGCAGTGCCGAAAACCTCGCCGATAAGAGCGGGCAGAGTCTTTTTTGTTTTCATAAACACAAAGCCGCAGAGGAGCGCTCCGAACATACTGCCGGGAAACGCCAAAAGGCTGCCAAGGCCCAAAAGGTTTCTGAAAAGGCTTG
Organism: Oscillospiraceae bacterium; assembly: GCA_017461245.1. GTDB lineage: Bacteria > Bacillota > Clostridia > Oscillospirales > Ruminococcaceae > SIG578. The sequence goes on along the minus strand of JAFTYW010000002.1, from coordinate 41,529 downwards.
CCGCAAAGGCAACACCGACGGCATACCAAGGGCCGAGATATACGCCGCACAGAATGTTTACCATGTGCTGAACGGGGGCGCATTTGCTGCCGAAAATCGGAAACGAAAACATACTTCCCACAACCGCCAGCGCACACATGATTCCTGCAATACAAAGTTTTTTAGTCTGATTTGATTTCATAGTTTTTTCTCCTTTGTTTTGATTTGAGAACGGCAATAACAGCGTTCCCATAAAGGTTCGGTCGAAGCTTACGGCTTCCTCTCACGCAGCAACACTGCTTCCCATCGCTGTTAATTCAAGGCACAAGGCGCTCCCCTTCTGCCCCGCCCGTTTTTTACGGGAAAGCCGCTCTTCACATCCTTTCAAAAGAGATTAAACAAAAAAACAGACACCCTTTGCGGTGTCTGTTAAAATAGGCTTAATAAAAATTTCCTACGTCGGCATTATCCGCATCAGGTTCACGGGTCGAAGGTCTCACCTTCCTCTCAGCCTGTACTACAAGCTCCCCACTGTTTAATTGTTAACTATATTATAACTGCTTATTATTTGATTTGCAAGCGTTTTTTAAAAAGCCACCCTCTCGGGTGGCTTTTTCGCTTAAACTATGTAGCTTACTGTTCGGCAGGGGCAAGGTCCTCGTCCTTAAGGCAAAGCATAAGGATGCCTCCGATAAGGCTACAGAACAGAAGTGTTAAAACTGCTGTGGTTGTAAGCTCATCTTTTTTAGTTGCGGTTTTTAGCTTTTTAAGAGCTATAATGCCAAAAACAAGAGGCAGAATTGCCCAAAATCCGCAAATCATATTAAGAATAATAAATACTTTTGCTGCTGTTTTCATTAAAATGTCCCCCTCAGGAAAAAGTTTTGTGATTTATCACAAGACAATAATAACACACATATTATGACAGTGTCAATAAAAAAATCGCAGAAAACTGTATTTTTTTGTCTATTTTTCACTTATCTGTGACATTTAATTATATTTAACAAGGCAGCCTTTTATGCCTTAACGGCTTCTTTGCTGCTCTTTAAATTCATCTGATAAATTTCCTCGGTTGCAAAGGCGAGCTTTGTAACAACATTTTCACTCTTGGGGTAGCAATAAAAGGAGTCGTTTTCGGTCGAAATATCAACGCAATCAAAGGGCTTGATATAGCAATAATCGTACTCAATGTGAAGACTGTTAGTTTCAAGCGGAGTGCGGTTTATGTGATACCTCTCGCCGTTATACTCACCCTCCAGCACAAAGCCGTTTTTACTGTCGTGGGTAAGTCGAGCCTTACCAAGCGGGATAAAGCGCCAGCAGCGAGGGAAGGAGTAGACCTCGACCTCGTCCTCAAATTTATACTCGCCACGCTCTATCTGCGCACGAACCTGCTCCCTCTCCCAGTTAAACCAATCGGGAACGTGGGAAAACTCGGTTTCGCCGCTTAAGGCAGTAAGAGTTCCGTCCTCGTTTAAGTTCCAGCGCTTGCCGCACTGTGTGCAGTAGATCTCGCTGCCCTCCGATGCCATTTTGGACTCGGTGTTGCAATGCGGGCAGTGGTAGAGGATCTTGTGCATACCCTCGGCACGAAACGGCTCGGTTATCAGTATGCCGTTTTCCTTCTGGTACTTATAATCGTCATATTCCATAGCGGTTCTGACGGCGGTATTTATCTCGTCGGCAGTCATAGATTTTACCTGCTCTGCAGTTAAAATCTGCGTCATTGTTGTGTGAAGCGGAACCCTCCTCTTTTTTCTGAAATTCCAGAAAGGAGAATGCAGATAATTTCCGTGATGCACCGCAACAACAACGGGAACCTTATTCATTTTAATAAGCTTGCCCAGCGACTCGGGCATATACGAGGTTATTCCGCAGGGGGAATATCTTGCCTCGGGGTACATACTTAAGATATCGCCCTTTTTGGTAACGTGGCGGATGGACTTTACAAGATGCAGGTCCATTGTAAACTTACGGGTGCAGATAGCGCCAATAAGCTCCATAAGCCAGGGACGGCGGTAATATCCGTCAATGCTGACGACGTTGTTGACTCTGTGAGGCAGAGTACCCATAGCACAGAGCTCAAAGTCGATAAAATACATATGATTGCTGAGCAGGATATAGGGCGGCTTTAAGCCTTCCATATTGATCTTTTCAACCTTGTATTTCTTGCCCATTAAAGCAAATTTAGAGAGCAGCCAGATAAGATAGGTTATGATAAGCGGCTGCCTTATGGGATATTTTGCAGTTTTATAGCGTTTTTTGTTTTTATAATTCACATCTATGTTCATTTTTTCACCCTCCAAAATCTTATTTTACATTATTTAAGATAAAAAAGCAAGATAATTGATTTTTTTGGAAAAAGTGTTATACTTAAAGTAACATACTTTGGAGGCAATTATGGAAATATTTTTACTTATTTTAGCGGTGCTGATGCTTGTTGTTTTGCTCACCGCCTATATATGCTTCAGAATGGCTTTCTATGTTAAGAGGGACAAAGAGGAAAATTTAGAGGAGTTCACCTTCCCCCACGGCGAGATCTACGAGCCTTACCACGACAAAATGCTTATTTGGATGAAAGAAGCCCGCACACTTGTCACAGAGGAAGCCGACATAAAAAGCTTTGACGGGCTTAACCTGCACGGCAGATACTACGAGTGCAAAGAGGGTGCCACCATTGAGCTACTGTTTCACGGCTACAGAGGTAGTGCCGAGCGTGATCTGTGCGGCGGCGTTCAGAGGTGCTTTAAATTAGGACGCAATGCATTTATAGTTGACCAGCGCACAAGCGGAAAAAGCGGCGGCAAGGTCATCAGCTTTGGCATTAACGAGAGCCGAGACCTTGAAAAGTGGGTCGATTACTTAATAGAGCGCTTTGGCAAGGATGTTAAGATAATTATTTCGGGCATTTCTATGGGTGCAGCAACGGTTATGATTGCGGCAGGGCGCCACTTACCTAAAAACGTTGTGGGTGTGCTTGCCGACTGCGGCTACACCAGCGCAAAAGAGATAATCAAGCAGGAGATCCGCAAGATGAAGTTGCCTGCCGACCTTCTCTACCCCTTTGTTAAGCTCGGAGCAAAAATCTTCGGCCACTTTGATTTGGAGGAGACCTCGCCGATAGAGGCGATGAAAAACTGCCGCCTGCCCATTATTTTTTTTCACGGTGAGTCTGACGACTATGTTCCCTGCTATATGAGCGAGCAAAATTTTGCCGCCTGCGCCGCTTCCAAACGGCTCGTCACCGTCAAGGATGCAGGTCACGGACTTAGCTATATGCTCGAGCCCGACGGGTACCTTGCGTCGATCGAGGAGTTTTTTAACCAAAACGGCATTCCCACCGAGGTCGTGAAAAAATAGCAAATCGTTAAGTTCCGTTTTCCCTCGAGCTTTATAAAAAGCACCCGACTCACTCTGTGAAATCGGGTGCTGTTTTTTCGTAGGGAACGGCCTGCGTGCCGTTCCGTTTATTTTTTATCGGAACGACACATAGATCGTTCCCTACAACTGTTTTTACCCGCCCACTTACCTTTTGGGTGGATTTTGTTTTGATCTGTTAAGGTTTATTTAGCTTTTGCTCTTTTTACAACAACCACAGACACAACCGCCACCGATGACAAAACTGCCGCTGCGATCACGATCCACAGCCAGAGCATTGTACTGCCGTTTTCTTTAGCCCCTGTTTCAGAAACGTACCACAGAGAGCAATGCGAGGTTTCAAACTCAAGCACAGCGTCGGCCGATACTGTTGTGGTAAGCTGCAAAACGGGAGCGTTGTTTTCATCAAGCGAGTAGACGTCGACCGTTTTATTTGCATATTCATCTGCTATGCGGATGCTGACGGTTGCTTTGGCGGGAAGCTGTCCGTGATGGGCAAAGCTGAAGGGATAGACCGACTCGGTTTTTGCCGCCTTTTCGATAACCTGTATCTGCTCCTTCTCCATCTCTTCCCCCGCAAAAACTGCGGCATCAAAATCCTCTGCGACTGTGCCGTCTGTGCCGCTTAGGTCAAAGCTCCAGCTATAATTTTCGGCAGTGAGAACAAGGGGAACCTTAAGCTCGGCCGCTGATTTAAACAAATCAGCCTTTACAGAGGTCGTTTCTGAAAGCTCTGCCTTTATCTCATCGACTGCGGGAGCAGGCGAGGACGACTGCTCAATTTCTGACGAACTTATTTGCGACGAAATCACCTCAGAGGAACTCTGCTCGACCTTGCTTGAAGGAGTCGGATTGCTGCTTACTGCGGGTTTACTGCTCACCGCGGGTTTACTACTTACCGCAGGTTTGGTGCTGACGGGAGCCTTAACGCCGTAATCGGTTTTTGAAATGGTATGTTCCTTTGCAAATGCTCCAACGGGGTCGAGCGCTCCCTTGGGATAGCGGGCTAGCGAATCCGAGCCCATCAGAAAGCTTGCGGGGTCTATCGCATTTCCAATATCGTTTGTACAGTCAACGCCGTACCATAATCCGTCGAGCTGGACCATATTCCAGATATGGTTGTCATTACTTGTCATGTAAGCCGGAATGCCCGCGCGCTCCATAAAGCGCTGGAAAGTCAGGGCATAAGAGGTACAAACGGTGTTGGTGCGAACGCCCGTGAGAACATCATAGGGGCCGTTAATGACATCGTAACCGCCGCCCTCCATCTGAACAGAGCCGTACTCGGTACAGCTACATACATAGTCGGCAATATATTTAATTTTGTCATAGGTGCTTAAAGAGGAAAGCTCGACCAGTTTCTTATCAATTAAGGCATCGGCTTTGGCAAGTTCCTCTTTGTTGTCAATGTATCTTACCTCGATATAGCCATAAGATTCTTCGGTAAATCCCGTATCTGTATAAACGGGGTAAATCGACGCTCCGACCGAATTTACCGAATATGACCAATAATCGTGGATCGGACTGGTAGTTATACTTGTAAAATTGCGAATATCCATAGGATAGCGCTCTTCCCAATCCTGCTGGCCGTCAATGTAATACACGTATGTAAAATCAGAGCGGTTTTTAAACATTTCCGCCACGATTTCGTCGATTACCGCCTTACTGTTTACATTGATATAGGTCTTGCCCTCAAATTCCTTTGTTTCTCTTTCTGCCGCAAAAGCATTAAAGGGTAATGCTAACACCAAAATGCAAAGCGCACACAGAGTGCTGATTATTTTTTTCATATATTACTCCTAAAAATCGAGAACATCTATGGGCATTATCGCGATCTGGCGCTTGTTGTTTTTGGTGGTGTCAAAGCTGATAAATTTACCGCCGAAAACAAATCTTACGTGCAGGTCGCAGCGAATGTCGGTGTTATCCACGATAACGCTGGGATCGGCATAGATCATCTTGGAAACGCCGGTTTCGGTGTTGATTCCCCAGATCTGACGCTTGTCGTCCTCCTCGGGATAGCCGTCGCCGATTATGTATTTGCCATCGGGCGAGGGGATACAGTGAATATCGCCCTTGTAGGTGATGGGATAGGCCTCGATCTCTGCCGTTTCCATATTGACCTTAAAGAGATCCCAAGGACCGTTATCGATAGCGCCGAAAACAACGATATTATCGTTATCGAGCCAGTAATAGTGGGAAACAACGGTGGTTTCCATTATTGTTTTAAAGCTTCCGTCCATATGAACGGTGACAAGCGAGGTTGCCCATCTTCTGCCTTCCTCGGGGAAGTTACGCACTAACATAAGGAACTTTGATGTATCGGGATTAAAGGTAATGTGATTTACCAAAAGGCGCTCGTCGCGGTCAAAGCCCATCTCATAGAGGGTTTCGTGCTCCATTATTTTTTTAGAGCCGCTACCGTCGAGGTTTACAAGATATATACCGTCCTCAGTAACGGGCGCGCCGTCATAACCATAGCCGGGACGGAACTCAAAAACGCTACCAAAGTCGATACCAAGGCCGTACTTTCCGTCCTGCGAAATTGCGGCGCAGGCGCGGTCGGTATAAACCTTTTCGCCTGTTTTAAGGTTATGGATCACGGTTCTGAAGCCGTCCTTATTTACGTTGTAAATAACGGTGTCGGGCTGTGTGGGGTGATACTGCAAGAGAGCGCCCTGCTGAAAGTTCCAAGCAGTCGTTGTGGCAAAGGGCAAAAACTTGCCGTCGCGAAGGATTCCCAGCGTTGCAACATCGTCCTTGGTGGGCATTCTATCAAAAAAATCTACTCTATGGGCAAGGTGGTCATTTCCCTGCGAAGCCTTAAGATCGTAGTAGCCAAAGAAATAATGATATCCGTCATCGGGTGTAATGATTGTGCACATAAAAAGCACTCCTTTTTTAAATTTACAATGTAATTATATCACACCTAAACAAAAAAGCAAGGCAGAAAAGAAAAGTAGCACCCGACTGTGTTTTGAGTCGGGTGCTTTCTGTTTTCTGTTAAAGTTATCCTAAAAAGTTGGATAATACATTATTAGTAATATTATCAAGCTCTTCCATCCAAGGCAATATCTCGCCGTTAGCCGCCTTTTCAAGTTCATCTACTACCATATTAAAGGTATCGCTATCGAGCTTATTTACCAACTGGGGATACTTTTCTGATTTAAGCTCCTCTACAAGAGCTGCATACTCTTTATTATCAAACATCTCGAGCAGCTCGTCGTATTCACCGCTTCCAAGTTCCTCAATAAATGATCTAAGCTCTTCAGGAACTACACTTCCAAGCTGGCTAATAAGCGAGGAATATCTTCCATTACTAACATTAATAACTGTTCTGACTAAGCCAAAGATATTGCCAAAATTTGTTCCTAACGAGCTGTTTATCGTAGCTACAACGGAATTTCCAACAATCACTAAAATCAAACATACAGAAATAATTGACAACGCCGCTTTAGTTAAGATCCACGTCATTTTTGCCAGAGCGTAATTTTTAAGGCTTTTTCTCTTTGCAACAGCTGTCATTACAATGGTTGAAATAAGCCCAATGACAGGGAGGGAAAACAACAGCTCTGAGCCAAAAAAGGTGCCGTATCCAACGTCGCCGCTGACATTCTTTTCCTCAGCCTTGGGCCCAGCGGCTATTTGTGTTTCCTCTGCTTTGACCTGCTCTGAGGACTCCTCTGTGTGTACAACCGTATTTTCTATTGACTCCATATTTTTCACCCTCTGTTATTTTTTGTTTACCTTGAGTATAGCCCTTGTTTAACATTTTGTCAATATATGTCAAACAGCCTGCTCTTGCGGCACAAGAAAGCAAGGCAGAAAGACACAGTATGTATTTACATCAGTCCCATTCCCCAAACAACGACCAGTGCAGTTAACGTTACCAAGGTATCGATCGTGATTCCATAGAACATAGGCTTTAGTCCGGCTTTTTTGAAATCGATTATGCTTGTTGAAAGGCCGATGGCTGCCAAGGCAGTTACCATTAAAAACTTACTGCCCCTTTTTATGATTCCGGCTACTGCACTAGGGATACAACCTACACTGTTCAAAACAGCCAACAGCAGAAAACCGCCGATAAACCAAGGTATAATTTTCACGAGATTTACCTTCTGGCCATTGCTTGCCGCTTTTAACTCCTTCTGCTTTATGCGAGTGCTGATATATGCAAAAACCAATACAGTAGGAATGATTGCAATCGTTCTGGTGAGCTTAACCATTGTAGCGAAGTCACCGGCTATCTCAGAAAAAGCATATCCGGAGGCAACAACGCTTGCGGTATCATTCACTGATGTTCCCGCCCATATACCGAAGGCAATATCGGACATACCCAATGCTTTACCCATAAGAGGATACAACGCGATCATTACCATATCAAAAAGAAATGTTGAGGACATGGCAAAAGCAATATCCTTGTCATCGGCATCGATTACGGGAGCAATAGCTGCTATAGCGGAGCCACCACAAATACCGGTTCCTGCAGAGATCAAGTTACCGAGTTTCCAATTTAGCCCAAAAAGTTTTCGAACAAAATAACCGCCCCCAAAACACATAGCAAAGGTGAAGATCATCACAAAAAAGGTCATCTTACCCACAGACATAATAGTATTGGCGGATAAAGAAGCTCCCAATAGGATAATTGCAACCTTCAAAATCCTTTTGGATGTAAATTTGAGTGCAGGCTTTATCCATGCAGGATGAAAAAAGCTATTGATGATTGTACCCATAAACAAAGCGATGATAGATGCCCCTAACAGCTCTCCGGGAATTAGTTTTTCTAAAAAGACAGCCAAACCGGCTACTGCAAAGCATATTGTGACACCCAGTATGAATGCACCATATTTTTTTATTTTAAGTTCCATAATGCCCCCTTGAGTTTTTCTTTATATTACTATAAATTATTAAAAAAAACAAGACATATTATTTTCGGTGATTCAAATCCACCTTGATGGAGATTTCGGTGATATTCCGCCGTTGGCGGATTCCACTTCTTCACTATTCACTATTACTTATTACTTCCCAAAAATCCGAGCAAATAAAAGAAAGGTGAAGAGTGAAGAGGTAATAGTGAAAAAGTAAAAATCCCCGTATCTTGCGATACGAAGATTTTTGGTGGGAGCGGATGGGTACTCTGCGTCGGCGTGATTTTGACCGCTCCGAGCGGTGCCCAAAATCACTTGCCTTACTCGAGACTTTGGCAGAGACAAAAGGCTATCGTACCTTTTGTCCTGCGTCGCCGGCCCATCTGCGATGGCCCTCATCTCACCGACTCGATCGCACCAAACAAAAATACCACCCGATTGGGTGGTATTTTTGTTTGGTGGGAGCGGATGGATTCGGACCATCGAAGTCATAGACAACAGATTTACAGTCTGCCCCCTTTGGCCACTTGGGTACACTCCCGAATATTAAGCTGTGCGCTGAAAATGCGCTTGGAGCTGGTGGACGGATTCGAACCCCCGACCTGCTGATTACAAATCAGCTGCTCTACCAGCTGAGCTACACCAGCACAAAACAGCTTTATTATATTACCACAGCTTTTTAGCTTTGTCAATACCTTTCTTGCTTTTTCCAAAAACTTTTTTCTAAAAAATAAAAGCCCGAAAGCAAATGCTTTCGGGCTTTGCTTGTTTTTTTATCAATAGTAGGCGAAAAACACCAAGCGGCTTTTAGTTGCTTGCTTTTGTGAGGGCCTCATCAATATGAGCGCAGAAGTTGTCCTCTCCGACCATACCATAAAAACCCGACTTACGCATAACCTGCAGGGGCTGTTCATTTACGTGGGAAAGAATGAGTCTAACTCCCTGCTTTTTGCACTTTTCGCAAAGGAGTTCAAGAGCATTGAGTGCGGTTGAGTCAAGGGACGGTACTGCGCGCATTCTCAATATAAGGCAACGGGTGTAATCCTTCAAAATAATTTCGGGAATCTTATCTGCGGCGCCAAAGAAAAGCGGTCCGCTGATCTCATAGACCCTCACGTCCTTGGGAACGACCTTTAGATCAATGCCGTCCTCGTCGGTGTCGGGATCTATATACTTCCAGCCGTTTACAGAGGTTTCGTCGCTCATTCTCTTCATAAAGAGCATAGCCGTAAGCACCATACCGACAGCGATCGCAACAACGAGGTCAAACACAACGGTAAGTCCAAAGGTTGCTACAAGAATAAGTATATCGCTTTTGGGGGCGGTTTTTAATATGCGCACAAACTTTTTCCACTCACTCATATTATATGCAACCATAAACAGTATCGCGGCGATAGTCGGCATAGGAATAAGGCCCGCATAAGGCATAAGGAACAGAAGCACAAGCAAAAGCACAACTGCGTGCACCATACCTGCTACGGGGGTTTTGCCGCCGTTTTTGGCGTTTGCCGCAGTTCTTGCAATGGCTCCCGTTGCGGGAATTCCGCCGAAAAGCACCGATGCTATATTGCCTATACCCTGACCTACCAGCTCGGCATTGGAATTGTGGTGAGAGTTTACCATACCGTCTGCCACGACACAGGAAAGCAGTGATTCAATGGCCGCAAGAATTGCGATCGTAAAGGCATCTGGCAAAACGGCAGATACTTTTTCAAAACTCAGATCCATACCGCCGAAATCAACCTTGGGAAGCCCCGAGGGGATGGTGTAAAGGTCACGTATTGTGTAGACGCCCTCCTCAAATCCGGGCAGGAATGCGACCATAAGGGCGCCCGCCAGAACCGCTACCAGCGACGGCGGAACTCTTTTTTCAAGCTTGGGATAAATTATAAGTATTGCAAGGCTGACTGCGCCAACGACAAGTGCCTGCCAGGAAAAAGTGCCTGCAAACTCAATGTTAGCCTCAATTTTTTCTAACGTTTCAATAGGTTTTACCCCGCTCGCGTATGTAAGGCCGAGAAAATCCTTTATCTGTCCGATAAGAATGGTGAGCGCAATGCCCGAGGTGAAACCTGTTGTTATTGTATGCGGAATAAACTTAATAAGAGAGCCGAAGCGTAAAACGCCCATCAAAATAAGCATAACACCCGCAAGAATGGTGGCGATAAAGAGCCCGTCCATTCCCTGTGAAGCAACAATGCCTGCGACTATTGATGCAAATGCGGCCGTAGGGCCTGCAATTTGTATGCGGCTGCCGCCAAAAAGCGAAACGCAAAAACCTGCCGCAATCGCCGTATAAATACCGCAGGCGGGCTCAACGCCCGAAGCAAGCGCCAGCGCAATCGACAGGGGCAGAGCGATAATTGCAACTATAACACCTGCAACGATATCCTTTACAAGCTGCCCTGCCGAATAGTTTTTCATAACAGAAAAGAACTTTGGCTTAAGATAAAAGCTTTTCAATTTATAACATCTCCTTTTTGCCGAAATTAATTATAACGGCTGCGCCGCAAAAAGTAAAGTGCCAAATCTAAAATTCGGCACAAAAACAAAGTTCTTCTCTTTTTATATGGGTAAAACGAAAGGAGAGGAATGGGTTACTCCTTCCCTACGAAATAAAACTGCCCCGATTCCAAAAACGAAATTTGTGGGGCTGTTTGTGTTTTTTACATATATCAACTCAAAATTTTTCTTTTCGACAGATTTCGTGTGACTTTGCAGAAATAATTGATTACACTAAAAGTAGTCGATTATTTTAATAAAAGAAATTCAAACTATACTTTTGTGCAAAAGAGTGATACAATAAGGAAGGAGAAAAATTAAATTGAGTTTACTTTCAGCTATTGCAAATGCCGCTACAAGCGGCAACCAGTTGTCACCTCAAATTACTACCAGTTTAAATTACAAGCATTGGGTTAGTGTTGAGGATTGGAAAAGATGTTTTGAATGTGCAAAGAATCACGGAAAAATTTGGTTAATTACGGAGACCCCTTACTCCGAGCCGCCAACACACCCGAATTGTCGTTGTAAAATTAAATTAATGCAAGCAATCACAGCAGGAACAGCAACAATTGATGGTGTAGATGGCGCAGATTGGCGGCTAAAATACGAGTGTAAATTACCCAACTACTATATTAGTAGCTATAATGCATCACTGTCTGGTTGGAAACCTGGTAAATGGCCATCAAATTTTGTTCCAGGCAAAATGTTGACATTAGGAAATTATAAAAATTTTAACGGGCATTTACCTTATGCTAACGGAAGAATTTGGTATGAAGCGGATATTAATTATAAAACCGGCCAACGTAATTCCCAAAGAATTTTATGGTCTAATGATGGATTAATATTTGTTACATATGATCATTATCAAACATTTTACGAAATTATATAGGGCGGAGACATAAATGAAAATAATTGAATTAGATTTAACAGGTTGCAAATACTTAGAAGAAATTCACGAAAGAATACGTGTTGCGTTTGATTTCCCTGAGTGGTACGGAAAAAACTGGGATGCATTTTGGGATTTGCTTTGGAGTGAGTGCGACGCAAGTAAGGTAATTATTAAAGGCGAACACAGCTTGCCCAGTGAATTTAGTGAGTCTGTTTCTACAATGCATAAGATTTTAGATGAAAAGATACTATTTAATAAAAGCCACAAATTCAACATTTTTTCTTACGAAATCTTAAATTAATCATATAATTTTAGTTAAACTCATATAAAAAGCCCGAAGGCAAGTGCCTTCGGGCTTTTTTGTTTTGATTTGGTTTTGATTTAATTTTAAATCGGTTTTGCTTGAGGTCTCGATTAGTGGCAGTCGTGGCAGCCGCAGTCGCAATCGTGATCGTGGCCGCACTCGTGCTCGGTGGGCTCGCAGGTTTCGGGGTCCTCGCCGTTTACAGAGAGGGTGAGAATGCCGACAATGTAGTTCATCATCTTATCGATCTCGCCTCTTGCCGCCTCGTAATTCTTCATATTCTCATTCTGCATGATCTGAGCATAAAGCTGCTGAAACTCTTTATCGTACCCAGCGAGCTTTTCGGCGTTGCCTTCGCCCTGAACTTCACTCTGATAAGCAGTCTGGATAAACTGAATCTTTGCCATAAGCTCATTTAAAGCGGCGTCCTTGTCGTTTGCTTGGATGCATTTCTGAATATTTAAATATCTCTCGTCTGCCTGAATGGCTTTTCCGAGCTCTCTTGCAAGTTTGTATAATTCCATTTTGTTACTCCTTAGGCCTTGTTAACAGAGCCGAAGAGCTCCATCTTCTCCTTAACGGTTGCCTTGATAGCTTCAACGCCGGGAGCGAGAACCTTTCTGGGATCGAAGCCCTTACCGACAAGGTCCTTACCCTCTTCGATGTACTTACGGGTTGCAGCCGAGAAAGCGAGCTGGCACTCGGTGTTAACGTTGATCTTGGAAACGCCGAGGGAGATAGCCTTCTGAATCATCTCAGCAGGGATACCTGTGCCGCCGTGAAGAACTAAAGGCATAGTTCCGGTCTTTTCCTGGATCTTTGCGAGGACCTCAAAGTTAAGGCCGCCCCAATTTTCAGGATATTTACCGTGGATGTTACCGATACCTGCAGCGAGCATTGTGACGCCGAGGTCTGCAATCATTTTGCACTCATCGGGATCAGCAACCTCGCCTCCGCCGATAACGCCGTCTTCCTCGCCGCCGATCGCGCCGACCTCTGCCTCAAGCGAAAGGCCGAGCTCATCGCAGATGCCAACGAGTTCCTTGGTCTTCTCGATATTTTCCTCAATGGGATAATGAGAACCGTCAAACATAACCGAGGAGAAACCTGCCTCGATGCACTTTTTAGCGCCTTCATAGCTACCGTGGTCAAGGTGGAGAGCAACGGGAACGGTGATGCCGAGCTCATTAATCATTCCATTAACCATACCTACAACGGTGGTATAGCCGCACATATATTTTCCTGCGCCCTCGGAAACACCGAGAATAACGGGAGAGTTAAGCTCCTGAGCGGTTTGAAGGATAGCCTTGGTCCACTCAAGGTTGTTGATATTGAACTGACCTACGGCATATTTGCCTGCCTTTGCTTTGTTAAGCATTTCTTTTGCTGATACTAACATGTTTGAAGTCCTCCTTAAGTTTTCACACATTTATAAAAATATTATACAGCCACTTTGTTAGAAAATCAATGCAAACTTACTAATTTTTTCTATAATTTAAAAAGTAAGCTGCTCGCCCGCATCGGCGCTGGCCAAAGTTGAGCCTGCGGCGGGAATATTCTTGGTGCGGTAGCGGTTCGGGTTTGCAAATCTATCCTCGGCGAGCAGTTCGACCTTTTCAACACGGTGGTTTTTCTTAAGGCTCATAGCGGCGACGCCTTGAGTGCTCCTTGAGGTCTTAAGTGCTACCGAGCCACTGTGCACGATAAGATACCTGCCTGCGCTGCTGCGAATTACGTACTCCCTATCCTCTTTAGCGCTGAAAAGGGCAATGAGAGGAGATTTATCGCTGTAAGCCGCTGTAAGCTTTTTGCGGTTTGACTTGGTTTCAAAGGCGCTCATCGGGATCTTTGCCGCCTTACCGTTTTCAAAGAAGAGCATTATGTGTCCCGAATAATCGCTGGTTGCGACCATACAGATAGCCTTTTCGTTCTCATCCATTGAAAGCTTGGCAGGGATGTAATCGCCTAAGATGCTTGCCTTATGGTCCTCAAAGTCGCTTGCCTTTGCCTTGTAGACCTGATGCTTATCAGTAAAGAAAAGCAGCTCTATCGAGTTGGTAGTTTCAAGATGGCAGATAATTTCGTCATCGGTCTTAAGCTTATGGTCGCTACTCATTCTAAGCGACTGCGGAGTTATCTTCTTGAAATATCCGTCCTTTGTAAAGAACAGGTTTACGGGATAATCGGGAATCTGCTCGGGCTCCTCTACGTACTCTGTAGCATTATACTCGATCTGAGTTTTACGCGGCTTTGCATACTTTTTAACGACCGCCTCAAGCTCAGAAATAATAATTTTATCAATTCTGCGGCGGCTGTTTACGATATCCTCAAGGTCGTAGATCTCTTCTTGAAGCCTTGCGATCTCGTCGGTGCGCTTGATGATATACTCGCGGTTTAAGTTTCTAAGGCGAATCTCAGCAACGTACTCTGCCTGAATCTCGTCAATTCCAAAGCCTATCATAAGGTTTGGAATAACCATTGCCTCTTCCTCGGTTTCCCTTACTATCTTGATAGCCTTATCAATATCTAAAAGTATTGCCTCAAGACCTCGCAAGAGGTGGAGCTTATCTTTGAGGTTTGAAAGGGTGTAATATGTTCTGCGGCGGACACACTCTCTTCTGAATGCGGTCCATTCCTCCAAAATCTCGCCGACGCCCATAACCTTAGGAGTCGTGCCGATAAGGATGTTAAAGTTGCAGGGGAAGTTATCCTCAAGCGCCGTCATCTTAAAGAGCTTTTGCATGAGCTTGTCGGGGTCGGCACCACGGCGCAGGTCGATCGTTATCTTAAGACCGCCGAGGTCGGACTCGTCTCGGATATCCGAAATTTCCTTTATCTTGCCTGCCTTAACAAGCTCGATGACCTTGTCGATTATAGCCTCGATGGTTGCAGTATAGGGAATTTCGGTTATATCAATGCAGTTTTCTGATTTATCGTAGGCGTACTTTGCACGGACTTTAACCGAGCCTCTACCCGTTTTATAAATTTTTTCAAGCTCCTGGGCATTGTAGATAACGAAGCCGCCGCCTGGAAAATCGGGAGCCTTGAGAGTTGAAAGAATATCGTGTGCAGGGTTTTTCATAAGCTCGATGGTGGTGGTGCAGACCTCCTCCAAGTTAAAGGAGCATATCGAGCTTGCCATACCAACTGCGATGCCGAGGTTAACGTTTGTTAAAATGTTGGGGAAAGAGGTCGGTAGCAGTGTAGGCTCCATCATTGTGTTGTCATAGTTAGGAACAAAATCTACTGTGTCCTTATCTATATCGGCAAAAAACTCCTTACAGATAGGCTCCAGCTTTGCCTCGGTGTAACGGGCGGCGGCGTAGGCCATATTTTTTGAGTACATTTTACCGAAGTTGCCCTTTGAATCAACGTAGGGGTGCAGAAGCGCCTCGTTGCCTCGGGCAAGACGAACCATTGTGTCGTAGATCGCAGCGTCACCGTGAGGGTTTAATTTCATAGCGTCGCCGACGATGCTGGCAGATTTCTTTCTGTCCGAGCCGAGAAGCCCCGACTTATACATAGAAAAGAGCAGCTTTCTGTGCGACGGCTTAAGACCGTCGATCTCAGGGATGGCACGCGAAACAATAACGCTCATTGCATAGGGCATATAGTTGGTTTCCAGAGTGTCGGTTATTCCCTGCTCTAAAACAGTGCCCGCTCCCGCAATTTCAGCGTTAACGTCCAGCCCCTTGCGCTTTTTTTCTTCGGGCTGTTTTTTACTTCTTGCCAAAGTTAGCGCTCCTTTCCTTTAAGATATATCGGCGAGCTCTAAATACTCTCCGCCGTGCTCTGCAATAAATTCTTTTCGTCCGTCGAGGTTGTCGCCAAGGAGCAGGTCAAACACCCTGACAGTTTCCTCTATGTCCTCGGGCATAACCTTGATAAGACGGCGTGTTTCGGGATTCATTGTGGTCATCCACATCATTTCAGCCTCGTTTTCGCCAAGTCCCTTAGAGCGCTGAATGGTGAATTTCTGACCCTCTATCCTCTTAAGAATCGAGGTTTTTTCCGCCTCGGTGTATGCAAAATAGGTTTTCTCTTTAGTTGTAATCTCGAAAAGCGGAGACTCCGCAATATAGACATACCCCTCCTCAATAAGAGTAGGAACAAGCCTATAGAGCATTGTTAAGATAAGTGTTCTTATCTGGAAGCCGTCAACGTCGGCATCGGTACAGATAATGACTTTGTTCCAACGCAGTGCATCAAGGTTAAACATAGAAAGGTCCTTATTACTCTTGGTCTTGACCTCGACTCCGCAGCCGAGAACTTTTATAAGATCGGTTATGATCTCGTTTTTGAATATCTTATCATACTCAGCCTTAAGGCAGTTTAATATCTTACCGCGAACAGGGATGATAGCTTGAAACTCACTATCTCTACCTTGTTTACAGGAGCCCAAAGCCGAGTCGCCCTCAACGATATATATCTCTCGTTTTGCCTTATCCTTGCTTCTGCAGTCGACAAATTTCTCGACTCTTGCCATAACATCATTGCTTGTTGCAAGGGTCTTCTTAAGGTCGAGCCTTGTTCTTTCGGCTTTTTCACGGCTGTGCTTGTTGATAAGCACCTGGTCGGCGATCTTCTTAGCTTCGTCGGGGTGCTCAATGAAATATACCTCTAAGTTGTGCCTTAAAAACTCGGTCATAGCGGTTGCAATAAACTTGTTTGTGATGGCTTTTTTGGTCTGGTTTTCGTAAGAGGTCTGTGTCGAGAACGAACTTGAAACTAAAACAAGGCAGTCCTCAACATCTTGAAAGCTTATCTTGCTCTCGTTTTTGAGATAGCGGTTGTTTTGCTTAAGGTAAGCGTCTATCTGAGCCACAAAGGCGCTCTTTACCGCTCTTTCCGGAGAGCCGCCGTGCTCGAGGAAACTCGAGTTGTGGTAGTACTCGATCATATTGAGCTTATTGGAAAAGCAGAAGGCGACCGACATTTTTACCTTGTAGTCATTCATATCCTCACGGTCACGGCCACGGCGCTCGTCGGTAAAGGTCTGAACGCTTGTCATTGCCTGCTCGCCGACAAGCTCTTTGGTGTAGTCAACGATTCCCTCTTCGTAAAAATACTCAAAGCTCTCAAAGCTCGAGGCGGTTACTTGATTTTTAAGAACAAAAAGCACCTTGGGGTTTACAACTGCCTGGCGGCGCATAGTTTCTTGAAAATACTCGAGCGAAATGTCAATATCGGTAAAAACGTTTCTATCGGGGCGCCAGCTTATCTTACTTCCCGTCTGTCTACGGGTGCTGGGCTCCTTTTTTAGACCGCCGACGTTTTCGCCCTTTTCAAAATGCAGGGTGAATTTCTGCCCGTCGCGGTAGATCTCGGCGTCCATATACTCAGACGAATACTGGGTGGCGCAAAGGCCCAGTCCGTTAAGGCCCAATGAGAACTCATAGTTCTCACCGTCATTATTCTGGTACTTACCGCCTGCGTAAAGCTCGCAGAAAACCAGCTCCCAGTTAAACTTTCCCTCGCGCTCGTTGTAGTCTACGGGGATACCACGGCCAAAGTCCTCAACGGAGACCGAGCCGTCCTTATACCTTGTAACGATTATTTTATTACCGTGTCCCTCTCTCGCCTCGTCGATAGAGTTTGAGAGAATTTCAAAAACCGAGTGCTGACAGCCCTCAATTCCGTCAGAGCCGAAGATAACGGCAGGTCTTTTACGAACGCGATCTGCGCCCTTTAGCGACTGAATACTGCTATTGTCATACTGTTGGCTTTGTTTTTTCGCTGCCATATTTCCCTCCGAAAATGTAAATTAAATAAGAAATCCGCCGCTTACATTAAGGGTTTGTCCCGTTATGTAGTCGGCCGCGTTTGAGGCTAAAAACAGCGCGGCATTTGCTACGTCGTAGCCGCTGCCCATTCTGCCCATAGGAATTTCATCTATTATCGCTTTTTTATCACTCTCACTAAAGCAGGAGTTCATCTTGGTGTCAATAACTCCAGGTGCGACAGAGTTTACTCTGATATTACTTGGAGCAAGTTCGCTGGCTAAAGCCTTTGTAAAGCCGATAATCCCCGCCTTTGCGGCCGAATAGTAGACCTCGCAGGAAGCCCCGCATATTCCCCAGACTGACGAAATGTTTATTATGCTGCCGCTTTTTCTTTTGAGCATATCCTCTGCGGCATATTTTGAACACTCGATAGCGGCGGTGAGGTTAATTTTTATTAGCCTCTCGCCCTCTTTTTCGTCGGTGTCAAGAAAAGGTGAAACGAGTGAAACGCCCGCATTATTTACAAGCACGTCTATCCTGCCAAAGTGCCCTATAACGCTATCAACAAGCCATTTTGGCGCGCCGTCATTAGACAGGTCACAGCGGAAGACCGCGGCGTCGCCGCCGTTTTCTTTAAGCTCGTTTTCAAGCTTCTGCGCCTTTTCTATGGATTCGCTGCAATGAATGGCAACGCCGTATCCGCTCTGCGCAAAGGCTCGCACCAAGGCCTCGCCTATTCCGCCCGAAGCGCCGGTTATCAAAACTATCTTTTTCATCGGTCTGTATTCCTATTCAAGTAATTTTCAAAAAGTAGACTATTCATTATATTATACTATATAAGGCAAAATTTGTAAAGAGGCCGACAAGATATTGATTTTTTATTAAGCTGAAAAAAATCTGTGTTTTTACTTGAAAATCAAATTTTTTTAGTATATACTTGTATACAAGAGAAACTAAACGGAGGGACACTATATGTCAGACAACCGTACAATTACCTTTTCACTTAAGGACGACAAGGAGTTTCAGATCCATTCTACCCTTGTTTGTGTTTACGATGCCTTAAAGGAAAAGGGCTACAACCCCATAAATCAGATAGTCGGTTACATTCTTTCTGAGGACCCGACATATATCACCACTCACAACAATGCCCGTAGCCTTATCAGAAAAATTGACCGCGACGAGCTTCTTCAGATGCTTGTTAAGTCCTATCTGTCTGAGTAAAAGTTAACAAATTATTACAATTTTGGCCTTGCTATTGACAAAATCTGCGTTTTATGGTAGATTATAGTCAATGAGGGAGTAATTTACGCACCTTGTGTGCGGGATTCATCGTCATATCAGAGGTCATTCCTCTCGGTGTATCCTCAATGAAAATGAGACTCATACATAGCATGGCTATGTATGAGTTTTTTTATTTTTAAATTGCTTACTCATGCAGAGATTCCGCGGATCTGCAAAAAAACAAAAAGGAGAAAACATATGAAAAACACAAAAACACTTACCAAGATCATTATCGGAGCAGTTTGTGCGCTTGTTCTCATCGCAGTCGCTTCGTCCTGCTTTACTGTTGTTAAGGCGGGTCATACAGGTGTTGTTATGACCTTTGGCGCTGTCGAGGACAAGGTTATGAGCGAGGGACTTAATTTTAAGGTTCCCTTTATTCAGTCTGTCGTTCAGATGAACAACCGCACCCAGAAGACCGAGACCGATGGTACTGCATCCTCCAAGGACCTGCAGATAATCTCCTACGTAGTTGCGGTCAACTACCACGTTAATGATTCCTCATCTGCCTCGCTTTATCAAAACGTCGGCCTTGACTACGGCTCAGTTATTATAGTTCCCGCAATTCAAGAGAGCATCAAGGCAGTAACTGCGCAGTACACCGCCGAGGAGCTTATCACCAAGCGCCAGACGGTCGGCGACCAGATAAAGAGCGCCCTTTCTGAAAAGATCAGCGACTACGGCATTATTGTTGAGATATTCAACATTGTAAACTTTGACTTCTCTGACGAGTTTAACGCCGCAGTTGAGGCAAAGCAGACCGCCCAGCAGAACGCCCTCAAGGCCGAGCAGGACCTTGCTCGAATCGAGGTTGAGGCAAAGCAGAAGATAACTCAAGCAGAGGCAGAGGCAGAGAGCATCAAGCTCATTCAGGACGCGCTTGCAAAATCACCCGACTACGTTGAGTACATAAAATGGAACAAATGGGACGGCAAACTCCCCTCTGTTATGGGAGACAACGGCGTTCTCTTAAGCATGGACAGCGTAACAGGCAATCAGGAATAATCTTAATAAAAACAAAAGCCGCCCTCACGGGCGGCTTTTCATTTTCGGGCATAGCCCTAATCATTACTGGCTGCACATAAATGTGCTTTTTGTTAACCTGCCAGCCATGCATCCTATGCTTGCCACCAGTAAACTGGTTGTTTACGGCGCTTGGCTCCCTCTGACGAGGGAGGCAGGCATGTTAATACTTCTTGTTTTTGTGATTTTACTCAATTATTTTGTTCATCGGTTAACCTGTTTTGAACCACGCGACTATCGCGTGGTTTTTTAAAGTGGATCAGCCGTCTAAATCCTGCAGGTCGGCGGCAGGAATGTCGTTTTCAAGGTTATCTCTCGCAAGGTCGTTGTCGATAACGGGGTAAATATCCTCGGGAACGGTCTCATTCTTGTTTCTTTTGTTTTTGGGCTCGCCCTTCATAAAATCACCTCGTTTTATGTTGTGTGCAAGATGGGCAAAAAAATGCGTTAAAGCAAAAGATAAATTTTATTGATAATTGTAGGGACCGGCGTCCCCGACGGTCCATAGGGTGCTTGCCGAACACAATCACGGACAGTCGAGGACGGAGCGAAGCGCCGAGCGGGAGTGAATGACAATTCGGGGAATTGTCAGAGCCGCGAGGTGACCGAGCCACAGCGAGAACTGTCCCTACAAGAATAATTTACATTGCATTTATATCGTAGGGTGCGGCGCCCACGACGCACCGCAAAACAAAGCGGAACGACACATAGGTCGTTCCCTACAGAATCTATTATATGCTGCTATTGATTTGTAGGGCAGGGGCTTGCTCCTGCCGCACAATACACATACATAAAAAACGGCAGGAGCAAGCCCCTGCCCCACAAAATTTTATTGTGTTCAAAAAAATCAAAAAGGACAGATTCATTTTGAATCTGTCCTTTTTTGTTATTAAATATAATGTTTAGGGTAGATAAAGCTCGGGGTTTTTATAAACGCCGTTTATCATAATTCCGAAGTGCAGGTGGTAACCCGTTGCCCAACCCGTTCTACCGACGGCGGCAACCTTTTGACCTTTGGTAACTCTGTCGCCGACATTTACATAAACTGCGCTGGTGTGGGCGTAAAGGGTCTGAACTCCGTTGCCGTGGTCAATAACGATATGCTTTCCGTAGCCGTTTCTTAAGTTTCTATACGAAATAACTGTTCCGCTGGCGGCAGCATAGATGGGCGTTCCCTTGGGAGCGGCAATATCAAGTCCACGGTGGTTGTAATATCCCCACCAGCGACAGCTGATCCTACCACTTGTGGGCCAGATAAGGCCGGGAACCTTGCCGTTACCCGTTGACGAGGGTCTTGTCTGGGAAACCATTGTAGATGCAACCTTTGTACCAACAGTAACCTTTTCATCAACCGGTGCTGATAAAACCTTGGTGTCGGTAACTTCCTTTTCGGTTGCAACTCCGTTTAGGTAAGTGACAAGATATGTGACCTCGTTAACGCCGTTTTTGCCCTTTCGGGTAACCTTTCGGTAAGAGGTGTAGTAGTTGTTATTCTTGGTGGTTATAGTGTCGTACTCGACGGTTTCTTTAACCTTTTCGTATCTCTGAACCTGAACACTGAGGAAAGGCTCAGAGGAAGCGATAGTAACCTTTTGTCCGATTACAAATGTTGTTTTTGTAATGGGGTTTAAGGCGTAGAAAGAGTCAAGAGAAATGCCCGCTCTCTGAGCAACTGTGTAAGGCGTGTCGCCGCTTGTGACGGTATAGGATACCTCAGCGGAGCTTTCGCCGTTCATTTTTACCTTAAGTTCGTCAAAGCCGATGATGCTCGAAACGGGATAAAGTCCATCCTTGATCTGAACGTCCTTTACAAAGCCGACTATCTCATCGGGGTCGTCAGACCTGTACTTTTCAAGGATAGCATTAAGAGCATCCTCGAGCTCCTCTTTTTCTTTTACCGCACCGATAAGGGTGTTATCAACATAAAGTCCGCTCGCCTCGTCAATAACACTGCTGGACGCCTCGATAAGCTTATCGGTTATCTGGTCAGAGGTCATAAACGATTTTTTGTTTACAACTGCGAGAGTAAATTTAGGAACGATCTTAACGTCGTCACCCTCCTCAAACAGAACTCTCTGCATAAGCTGCTTTTCAGCGCTGTCGTAAACCTGCTCGTGCTTTATAGAACCGAGGGTCACACCGTCATATTCAACTATAAGTCCAAATGTAAGATGCGAGAAAACAAAAACCGTAAATGCGAGGACAAAAACACCCGCCAAGGGAAGCACATAGTTACGAACCTTGATAACGGCCTCGCGGTTTCTCTCTGTTCCTTCCTTTAAAACTCTGTAAAGAGCCTTAAACATCGCTTTGATTCCGCCGCTTTTGTAAGCCGCGCTCGCCTTAGTTTTTCCCGCCTTTATCATTCTGCCCGTTTTATAGGCAAGCTTGGAAAATGGCAATGCGACCTTTTTAAGTACCTTTATTACATTATTATAAAGCTTTGAAAATCCCACCTGAATGAGCGCGAGGAGCGCTAAAAGCATGCTGGGTATGCGTTTAAGCAGCGAAAGTGTGAAGTCACCTGTATGGTAGCAGGCACTCAGTGCATACTCGGTATATTTTGGGTCAATTTTGAAACGCTTATTTACGGGAGGGCGCTTTTCGCTTTCCATCTGATTATTTGCGTTTTCTGCCATACGGTGTCATCTCCTTTCAGTAAATTTTAAAATGGTTACAAATTGGTTACAAAGTTATTATACACCTTTTTTCAAAAAAATCAAGTAAAATTAAGCCATTTGTGCTCCCGACTGGCCGCGTCCGCCTAAGCGTAAGCTTAACAAACGGCGGTGCTATGCGGTTTACTCAAATTGTAAATTTTATTATTTTCCAGATAAAAAACCTTAAATTTGTATTAAAAACTCCCTTTAATATTACAAAATAAAACAATTTTCGTGCGAAACAATAATATTGACACAAACATTTTCATTAAAGTTGGGAGGAAATCGGATGAGAAAACTCGCGAGAATTGTGAGGACCTCCGTTGCCGCACTTTTCGTTTTGTGCGGCTTTTTATGGGGCATGATCTATGTCCTAAACAGTAATCTTTGCGACAAATACTACGTAACAGCCGACGCGCCGCTTGAGTTTGAGGACTATATTGCGCAGGTCCCGACAGGCAGTATGCCGAGCTTAAGCCAGGGTCAAGGACAAAGCCTGACTGAGCTTAAGCTATTTGGCTTATTCCCTATTAAAACGGTGGTCGTGAGTGCGGCCGAGAGCAAAAGAGTCGTTCCGGGCGGTATACCTTTCGGAATTAAAATGCTCTCCGACGGGGTCATAGTTACTTCGCTCGGCTCGGTTGAAAATAGCGGAAAGCTGCACACTCCCGCAAAGGATGCGGGAATACGCGCCTCTGATGTTATTGTAAGTATTGACGGCAACAAGATGCAGAGCAACCTTGACGTTATCTCTGCAGTTTCAAAAAGCCGAGGCAAAGAGCTTGAGGTTGTTTTAAGGAAAAGCAGCGGCGATCAGCATACCGCGCAGATCACTCCCGTTTTAGACTCTACCGACAACACCTATAAGATCGGAGTTTATGTAAGGGACAGCAGCGCGGGAATCGGCACCGTCACCTATTACGATCCCGAAACCGAGATCTTCGGCGGGCTCGGTCACGCCGTTTGCGACGGCGAAACAGGCGAGATCCTCTCTCTTTTAAAGGGCGAGGTCGTCGGCGCCGAGATCGACAGCGTTACTAAAAGCCGTGCGGGTATGCCTGGTCAGCTCAACGGACATTTTGCCACCGTTTACAACACCGGAAACATTTTAAAAAATGACCAGACCGGAGTTTACGGCAGTCTTAAAAATGTAAGGGTCGTGTCCGAGAGCGTCGAAGTTGCGCTAAAGCAAGAGGTTAAAACCGGACGCGCGACTATTCTTTCAACCCTATCGGGATCTGCTCCTGAGGAGTTTGAGATCGAGATCGAAAAGATCAGCTATAACTCTGAGCGCGCAGTCAAAAATATGGTCATCCGCGTAACCGACCCGCGCCTACTTGACTCGGCAGGCGGCATCGTTCAAGGAATGAGCGGCTCGCCGATTTTGCAGGGTGGCAAGCTGGTCGGCGCGGTGACCCACGTTTTTGTAAACGACTGCACCCGCGGCTACGCCATTTTCGCCGAGAATATGCTTGCGTCTTCTGAAAGCATCAAGCAAACCTTAAAAGCCTCATAACAAAAAAGAGCAAGGCTCGCGCCTTGCTCTTTTTATTTATGCGTTTCTATCCATTTTATCGGGTTGTTTTCAATATACTCCCATGTTTCGTTATAGTCCTCTTGGTTGCGAATAATGTGGTCGTAATATCTCGGTTGCCATATATTTTCGCCATACTCTTTATTACAAAACCGCTTGAATGTACTTACAAACTTTGCAACTGCAGAATTACGGTTATTTATATTTGTAGGGACAGGCGTCCTCGACTGTCCGTTTATTATCGTTAATAATAAATGTATATGGTCGGGCATAATAACATACTTGTCAACCGAAATATCGTTATAAAAATCGTTTAACTGATTTATATATTTTTCTGCAACTACGCCGTACTTTAATAATTGTATTTGCGGACAGTCGAGGACGCCTGTCCCTACAATTACATTTGACAATAGTTCTTTTCGATCTTTTACGCATATTGTAACAAAATATGCTCCGTTTTGGCTATAATCAAAATCTTGCAATCTGTTTTGTTTTCTGTTTGGCAAATCCATTTTTATCACCAAAATGATTTTAACATATGTTGAAAAGATTTTCAATTCTGCTTTTTATTTTTAAAAATCTATTGCGGCTTAAAGGGGCGGATGGTATAATTTTCTTGGCGAGTGCCGACAAAACAAAAAACGAGGTGGTTTTATGCAAAGCAGCTTCCCTATGGGTGCGTGGGTGTACCGCGATTTAAATCAGGTGACAAAAAAAGATATTGATGACTGGCGCGATTGCGGTCTGACCCTCACTTTTTCTCCCAACTACGATCCCGAAAAGCACGACAAGCAAAAGATGCTTGAAATAATGGACTACTGTTACGAATGCGGAATAAGGCTTATCGTCTGCGACAGGCGCGCACGCTGGGGAAAGGCGGCAGAGGAACCAGAGGAATACAAAAAGAGATTTCAAGAGGCCTACAACGATTTTGGAAAGCACAAGGCTACCTGGGGCTTCCACGTTGGCGACGAGCCTGGGCTTGATGCAGCTCCCAATGTTGTTAAGGCTTACGAAATTCAGCTCGAGGTTGCTCCCGAGCTTGTTCCCTTTGTAAACTACTTCCCATTCTACGAGCCGAGAATTGACGACATTGCTGAAGCAATTTTCCCTAACATAGAAATGAAAAACCTCTGTTACGACTACTATGCGCAGATGGTTAAGGACCTAAAGCCCGACGGCTATTTTAGACAGCTTAAAAAGTTTAAAGAGAATGCCGACAAGTACGGCGCACCGCTTTGGACTACCCTACTGAGCATGGGCCACTGGGCATACGAGGAGCCGAACCGCAACGACTTTATCTGGCAGATAAGCACGGCGGTTGCAAGCGGTTGTGAAGGACTTTTGTGGTTCCATTTCTACACACAGAAGGCCTCTGCTAACTACAGAAACGGCCCTATAAACAAGTTTGGCGAACGCTCGCTTACCTACATAAACATGTCCGATGCAATCAGAGAATTCCATCTTGTTCACGGCGAGCATTTTAGTCACTTGAAGCTTGTAAAATCCTATCACGTTGGCGAGGCGTTCGGCGGATTTGACCTGTTTAAAGAGGGCGACAGCGATGTTATCCTTAAGGTCGAGGATGTAAGAAACCACAATCCGCTTATCCTAAGCTTCTTTAAGGACGAAAACGGTGATGATTACTTTGCCGTTGTTTGCAACAGCAGAACCGACATTGCGAGAATCAATCTCACCATTTCAACAAAGGCGGGCAAGATAGTAAACCTCGGCAACAACAGCGTTGTTACCCCGACGGTTATAACACAGGCGCTTGCGGCAGGTGGCGTTACCGAAACAGCTGAAGCAGACAAGATCCCCGATTCCTACGAGCACATTTCCTGGTATGCTCCCGGTCAGCTCTGCCTTTATAAGATAGAAAAATAATAATTTTTTAAAATCAAAAATGTCATAAATTAAAATTGTAGGGCACGACCTATGTGTCGTGCCGAAAAGCAGAGCGAAACCGAAATTTTTTCTGGCGCTGCAACGGAACGGCACACAGGCCGTTCCCTACGGGTTTAATTAAAAAGCTGAAAAAGAGCAAGGCGCTAAAAGCACCTTGCTCTTTTATTTTAATATTTCATCATAACTTGTTTTAAGAATATCCTTTAAAAGCATTATTTCATCGGGATACAGATGTCTTTGTCCAACCTCTATTTTAGCCATGGCACTTCTTGTTATGTCACAGCCCATAAGCTGCAGCTTGGCGGCTAAAATATCTTGTGTCATACCTGCCTTTATCCTTAACCTTTTAATATTTTCGCCTACCCTCTTTTCGACAGCGGCATTCATATTGCATCACCTTTTGTGCTTATTTAGGAACAAAACTGTTTGACTTTATTATAGGTTGATGCTATTATTTTATTGCACTTATATAAGTGCAATAAAATAAAAAAGGTGTTTATATGACGGTAACATTTTTTGGACACAGTAACGCTCCGCGGGATATTATGCCGAAATTAGAGGCGATTTTAATCGATTTAATAGAAAACAAAAACGCGACAAAATTTTATGTTGGCAATCACGGAAATTTTGATTCAATGGTCAAGAACACCTTAAAAAAATTAAAACAGAGATATGCACACATTGATTATGCTGTTGTTCTTGCATATATTCCTATTAAAAGAAATGTGCTTGATCATAAATTTTATTCAGACACTATAATCGCTGACGGAATCGAAAACACACCACCCAGATACGCCATAGTCAAGCGAAATCGTTGGATGATAGAAAATTCCGATATAGTAGTGACTTATGTAAAATATATAGTTGGCGGCGCGGTACAGTTTAAAACCCTCGCAGAAAAGAAGGGTAGGACAGTTATAAATATTGCAGATCATGAATAAAAGAAAAAGAGCAAGGCGCTAAAAGCGCCTTGCTCTTTTTTCGGAGATCTATGAGCATGGGGAAATTTAGAAGTTTTCGAGCAGATATTTTTCTGCTTCGGCACACCAGAGGCCGCCTGCTTTTTTTACCATCTCTGCCATAACCTTATAGCGCTCGTCGGTCTCGCCGAGCTTCTCAAAGTCATCAATAGCGGTAAGGGGCATATCAATGTGTGTGTAGATAAGCTTTTTGCCACCGGGGATGGTAGGAAGATTTACGGTTGTATCGATTGCAACGTTGATACCGCCGATGTGGGTGATCATAACGGCAGGATTGATCTTCTTTTCGCCGATCATTCTAACGATGTCGTGAATATCCTCAAGATTGCTTCCGCTTGTTCCTGCAATGTGGTGCTGCTGATAGTGAACATTGTAGAAGTTAAAGTTTGCAGAGAAGTTCTTGTCAAGAGGACCTGCGAAGAAGTTAAGGCAACCGTCAAATGCTAAGAGCGCATCGCCAAGCTCAACAACTGCGGGAACGGGAGCATAAACGAAAACATCGTCATAGCCTGTTCCGTCTGTGTATGCAAGGAGCTCATCTTTATCGGATGTGTTTGCAAATACGAGCTTAATTCCGTCCTTAGCCGCAACAGAGGGTTTAAAGAGGTCTGCCGCTCTGTCAAGGCGGGCCTGATCAAGATCGGTTACAACAACAAGTGCGGGCTTAACGTCGCCGTGAAGGGCAATGTCGATAGCCTCAAGACCCATAGGTCCGCAGCCTGCTAAGATAACGGTCTTGCCGCCCTCTTTGATGTTAGTGTGTGGAGCAAAATCGCCGTCAAGGTGATAGTTAGCCTTATATCCGCGAAGCACGCAGGAGGCAGGCTCGATAAGTGAGCCGCTAAAGAAAGCGTCACTTTCAAGCTTAATTAAATAGCCGTTATCAATAATGTGCTCGTAAACGATGCTGTAGGTCGAAACACCGCCGATCTCACCAAAGGTGTAACCGATGGTCTGCATTCCGCCGAGGTAGCTGAGCACGGGAGGAATGATAACCTTTTCACCGACCTTATAGTCATCTTTCCACTTATCAGAAACCTCTACGATCTCTGCGCAGAACTCGTGGCCTACGATTACGGGATTCTCAGCAACGTTATCGGGAACGCGAAGGTGCTTTGCGCCCTGCTTCTGAGTTTTATATGTAGACATACAAACGCTGTCTGAAACGACCTTAATAAGAATTTCGCCGTTTTTAAGGGCGGGAAGCTCAAACTCCTCTAAACGAAGGTCGTTCTCGCCGTACAGTCTGACTGCTTTTGTTTTCATAGCTTTTTCCTCCAATCAGCCTTAGATGCGGCCTGCGCTACCAAAGGTTCTGAGCTTGTTCTTAACAACTTCCTTCATCATAACTCTTGCATCCTCAAATACAAGGAACGGCCAGGTTGAAGGATTATCAATGTTGTTAAGCTTATCCTTAAGGCCCTTATTAAGAGCGCCTACAACATCGGAATAGATGTTGATCTTGGTAATACCGTGGTGGATAGCGTTCTGCATCTGATCGTCGGGGGTGCCGCTGCCGCCGTGAAGAACTAAGGGTCTGTCGCAAACTGCCATTATCTCGTCGAGTCTGTCAATTCTCAGCTCGGGAGTTTTCTGATAAACGCCGTGAGAGGTTCCGATAGCAACTGCAAGAGCGTCAACGTCGGTGATCTCAACGAACTTTGCAACCTCTTCGGGAACTGTGAGGGTCTCACCGGGGTCGGTATCAGTACCGGTTTCGCTGATGCTGCCAACACTTGCGTTACCAACGTGGCCAAGCTCGGCCTCAACGGTTATGCCGTGAGCGTGTGCATACTTTGTAACCTCGGCTGTATTTTTAGCGTTATTTTCAAAGTCAAGAACAGAGCCGTCATACATAACAGAGCTGAAGCCTGCGTCGATCGCTCTCTTGATGAGCTCAAAATCTGTTGCGTGGTCAAGATGGAAGCAAACGGGAATTGAATAGAACTTTGAAGCAGAAGCTACCATAGAAGCCATAAGGTCCATAGCTCTGCCGCCAAGGTCTACACCGAGGCCCATAAGAAGCGCGGGCGAGCCCTCTTCCTCACAGGCGTCAAGAACTGCCTTCATCATTTCGTAATTGCTGACATCGAATGCGGGAAGCGCATAGTGATTTTTACGAGCGTCCGCAAGCATTTCTTTCATTGAAACTAACATAACATAAATCTCCTTTTTAATATGTTTGTCCTCATTATAGCACCCCTTTTAACATTTGTCAATTACATTTGTTAAAAAATCTTGACAAATTTAATTTTATTTGTTAAACTAAAAACATAACAAATGTAAAGGCGGCAAATTATGGCAGACGAAAAGATTTTAATGGCGGAGGCCGCAACCCTCTATTACGAAAAA
Source organism: Oscillospiraceae bacterium (assembly GCA_017461245.1). Lineage (GTDB taxonomy): Bacteria > Bacillota > Clostridia > Oscillospirales > Ruminococcaceae > SIG578. The sequence goes on along the minus strand of JAFTYW010000002.1, from coordinate 12,148 downwards.
AACTGCACCCAGCAGGAGATCGCTGCGAGGCTGGGTCTCTCAAGGCAGACGATCTCAAAGCTTTTAAACGACGCTATAAAAGAGAATATAGTAGAAATAAAGATCCACAATCCCATAAAGGACTGCAAGGCTCTTGAAATCGAGCTTTGCGAGAAATTTAATATTGCTTCTGCGACAGTTTGCGGAACAAGCGGCAAGGGCGAGGACATTCGAATAATGATGACGGTCAAGGCCGCCTGCGATTATCTGAAGCCAATTTTGGAAAAAGGCAACCAAAAAATTGCAGTTTCGTGGGGGCGCACAATTCAGTCGCTTATCGGCGAGCTTCCCGAAATGAAAACGCAAAACAACGTTGTTTTCCCTCTCTTTGGCGCAACCGATACCGACAGACCTTACTTTTTGTCAAATGAGATCGCGCGCAGTATGGCGGACAAGATAGGTGCCGCTGTAAAATACGCTTGGTTCCCCTACCTGCCCGATGATTTAAGCGACTGCGACCTTTTAAAAAAGACCTCTTACTACAAAAAGCTGCAGGGACTTTGGGACGATATTGACCTCGCGCTTGTAGGAATCGGAAACACCGATGTTCTTGAGCTTTTCGGCAAAACCTTTGGCTACAGCGAAAAGAAGGACAAAGCTATCGGCGACATCGCGACCCACTTTTTCTCAGAGGACGGCGAGGTTTTGGGCCTCTACGAAAACACCCTCTGCGCCTCTTACGACAACCTAAAGAACGCAAAGCAGATAGTTGCGGTTGCCTGCGGCGAAGACAAGGTCAAGGCCATCCGCGGCGCTCTGCGCTCGGGTCTTGTAAACACCCTTGTTACAGACGAGCACACCGCAAAACAGATTTTAGGTAAATAATTAAACAATCACAAATAAAAAAGAGCAAGGCTTCGCGCCTTGCTCTTTTTTATTTGGAAATCTGTTTTTTATACTGTTGGGGCGTCATATTCATATGCTTTTTGTAAAGTCGGTAAAAATTTGAGTAATTGCAAAAGCCAGCCTCATAAGCCGCCTCGCTGATCCCCACCTTTTCCTTGATAAGAATATTAACATAGATAAGGCGGCGGATGATGACGTATTCCCAAAGAGAAACGCCGACGCTTTCCTTGAAAATATGTTCAAGCCTGTATTTGCTTAAATAAAATTTCTCGGCAATACCCTCCAAGGAAATATCCTCTTTAAAATGCTCGTTTATATAGTGCAGAACCTTTTTCACAGTTGGATTTTCAGAAACGTACTGCTCTGTTTCGCTTATAGGAACAACTGCGTTGTTTAAAGCGGCAAGAAGCTCGGCAATGCGACAGGTAACCAAAATTTTGCTTGTGTTATCCTGTGTTGCGGCAAGAGAGAAAATTTGCTCAATGATTTTATCAAGCCCATTTTGAGAAACTGCTTTTTGGGGGATAAGGTTTGCACCCGTCTTGTAAAAAACATCAAACAGCTGTTTACTTTCAAAAGGAAAAGCGGCGAAAATATCCTCGCTAAGATAAATGGAATAGCGTTCGTAAAGACTGCGATCCTCAACACTCAGGCGGTGCACCTGCTGGGTGTTCATTATAACTATATCGCCGTCTTTTATCTCATAGCTGTTGCCCTCGATTTTGATTTTGCCCTTACAGGAGACGAAAAAAGTTAGCGTAAGGCTGCTGTCATAATGCATATACTTATTGTTTTCGCCGTCAACATAAATCCCCTTGCCGTGATAAAGAGAATAGCCGTTTTGCCTGTCCACGCAGAACAATCTGTAGCTTTGCATTATTCCCAGCCCCTTTCAGCAACATTGTATATCTTTTTGACAATTTTGTCAATTGTATGTATATTTTTGTTATTGTATAATTTTATAGGAAAAGGAGCTGTTTAAAATGGTAAGGTTTGTAATCGTTCGCCACGGCTTTAGCGAGGGAAACCGCGAAAAGCGCTTTTCGGGCCAGATGGATGTGCCTCTTGATGCGGCAGGAAAAAAGCAGGCGCAGTCTGTTGCAAAATACGTTTGTGACAACTTTAAGATAGATGCTATTTATTCAAGCGACCTTATTAGAGCTTACGACACAGCAAAGCCCTGCGCCGAGGCGCTTGGGCTTGAAATAAACACCTGCAAGGAGCTTCGCGAGGTTGACGTCGGCGCCTTTACAGGCGTGCTTATCGAGGAGGTTAAGGTAAGATTTAAAGAGGCATTTGAAAATTACAGGCAGAACCCCGGAATTGCGCAGTTCCCCGATGGCGAAAGCTACGGAGATATGCTAAAGCGCGCACTCTCTGCGATAGAAAAAATTGCCGCAGAAAATGACGGCAAAACAGTCCTCATCGCAACCCACGGCGGTGTTGTAAGGGTTTTGCGCGCGCATTGGCTCGGTATCTCGCTTGAGGATATTGGCGCAGTCCCGCACGTTCCCAATGCGTCGGTAACGGTTGCAGAGTACTTTGATGCAGACCATGTAAACCTTACTCAGATAGGCTATACAGACCATCTTGAAGAAAAGGCATCAGAGGTAGGTTTTAACTAAATGGACTACATATATTTAATCGGTGCTGCTCTTTTGTCTGCGGCTATGAGTGTTGTAAATATGGCTTTCAAAAGGCGCAATTGGGGCGCAGAGAACACCTCGTCGTTTTACAATCTGCTGGTTTCGATAAGTGCCTTTGTCACTTGGGGTGTATTTTTTGCCCTTGACGGCAGCTTTGATATAAGGGTGATCCTTTACTCAGCCACCTACGGCATTTTTTACGCAATGGCGCTGATTGGTCTGTTCAAGGCACTTGAGTACGGCTCGGCTTCACTAACCTCTTTTATAAAACAGCTCTCGCTCATTGCTGTTTCAATCTGGGGTTTTATATTTTGGAAAACGCCGCTTACAGTAACGGTTGTAATCGGTCTTGTGCTGATTGTAATTGCGCTTTATCTTTGCTTTAAGCCTGACCGCAATCACGCAGTTAAAACCTCGGTAAAATGGGTTGTTTTTGCTCTGCTTCTGCTTGTCGGAAACGCAGGCTGCTCCATTATTCAAAAATACCAGCAGGCAGCTTTTGATACAAAATACGGCAGCACCCTTATGTTTTTCGGTATTGGCTTTGCGACCATCTTCTGTCTTGCAAAGTATCTGAAGGACAAAAAGCCTGATTTTAAAATGCTTTCAAAAAGCTCGCTTGTTCTGCCCGTTGTAAGCGGAATAAGCAGCGCGCTTTTAAACAATTTTATAATCCTTATGCTCTCCACGGCCCTGTCTGAGAGCGTTATTTTCCCTGTTATTGCAGTCGGCGGTATGATTTTAACCACTCTGTTTTCGGTTCTTGTCTACAAAGAAAGGCTTGGAAAACTCGAATGGGCAGGCCTTGCAGTTGGCGCAGTAGCGCTTGTCTTTTTAAATGTATAGGGAGAAGCAGAAATGAAAAACAAAAATATTGCCACCGCGCTTGCTCTGCTCGCGGCGGCGCTTTATGCGATAAATATTCCCTTAAGCAAGCTGCTGCTTGAGTCGGCAGGGCCTACTATGATGGCGGCGTTTTTGTATCTTGGGGCGGGAATAGGTCTTTTTGTCTGCGGACTTTTGGGTGGCGAGAGGAAAAGCGCGCCGCCGCTAACTCGGGCGGAGCTGCCCTACATCATCGGTATGATAGTTCTTGACATCGCGGCGCCCATACTCCTGATGCTCGGCTTAAGATACACAAGCTCGGCAAACGCCTCGCTGCTTAACAACTTTGAGATAGTTGCAACCACGCTTATTGCATTTTTTATCTTTAAGGAAGCTCTGTCAAAACGGCTTGTGCTGGCAATCGTTTTTGTAACGCTTGCGAGCGTCACCTTAAGTCTAGAGGGAACGCAAAGCCTTGAGCTGAACTGGGGCTCGCTTTTAGTGCTTGCCGCGGCGTGCTGCTGGGGCTTAGAGAACAACTGCACCCGCCGCCTCAGCTCAAAATCCTCGGTGCAGATCACCACCATTAAAGGCATCTTCTCTGGACTTGGTAGTCTTATGGTTGCGCTTGTGGCGGGTGAGAGCTTTCCGCCTGTCGCATTTATCCCTTTGATTTTGCTTTTGGGCTTTGTTTCTTACGGGCTTAGCATCAACTTTTATATCAAGGCTCAAAAGAAGCTTGGAGCCGCAAAAACCAGCGCGTTTTATTCTATATCACCCTTTTTGGGTGCGGCATTTGGCGTGCTTGCGCTCGGCGAAAACATAACCGTGCAGTTTGTTGTCGGTCTTGCAATTATGATTGCCGCAACAGTACTGCTCATTAAGGATAATAAATAAAAGAGCAAGGCTTTATGCCTTGCTCTTTTTACACCTATTTTCCGGCTACCTCTGACGAGGGAGCTGTCAGCGAAGCTGACTGAGGGAGAGAATTTTTAACAACTAAATCTATATGCTCGCATACACCTTTAAAATTATTATCTATATCAAGATTACAAACTCAGATTATACTTAGCTTCATTCCCTCCAACTCTCTTGTTCTTATTACATCCCTTTCGATTTGTTCATCTGTATAATGCCCGCCACCGTCAAGTTCAATTACAAGTCTTGCTTTTGCGCAGTAAAAATCAACTATATAATTTCCTATGGCTTTTTGTCGTTGAAATCTTACGTGGTATAGTCGCAAAAACTCATACCATAACTTTCGTTCCCAAGGAGTCATATTTTTTCGCAAGGTTTTGGCAAGGGGAATGTTATTTTTGTTATAGTTTTTCATTTCTCTCCCTCCGTCTTTTTGCTTCGCAAAAATCCACTTCTCGCTGCGGCTCGGTCACCTCACGGCTCTGACAGTCCGCAGGACTGTCATTCACTACCGTTCGGCGCTGCGCTACCCTCGTCAGAGGGAGGCGATTTTATTTTTCGTCCTCGTCTTGATTTTCCTCTATGCATTTACAATATTATAATTTCATTTTGTAGGAACAGGTGTCAGACGAACTGTCCGATGGCGTTAGCCGAACATACAAACGGACAGTCCGGGAGGCCTGTCCCTACAATTATCATATATTTGTTTTGCTATATATACACCTGTTTTGATATCAAAAAAGCACCGTTTTTGGTTATATAAAAAACTCATTTAAGGTTATAGTATAAACATAGGTGATTTACTTATGTTTAAAATAGAAAACGAGTATAAAAATGCAAATGTTTCTCGTACTATTCGTTTTACTGAACCTTTGTTTGAAAAATTAAATCAGCTTGCAACCGAAAATAACATTTCATTTAATCTTTTAGTGCTTCAATGCTGTAAATACGCTTTAGAAAACCAAGACGGTGATACAAATGAATTGTGAAAATACATATTGCATTTATCAATCAAAGGGCAAATGCATACTCGATAGTATTTCTATAGACAGCCTTGGTGGGTGCGCCGAATGTATAACGGTTTCTTTAAGCAATTCTGAACTTGAAGCGCTAAAGCAAAGGCAGCTTGCCCACTATGAAGAATTAGAATATTAAAAATAAAAGCTCGGGTTTATTCCAAACCCGAGCTTATTTTTTATTCTATAACGGCGGTCAGAATCGAGTGGGGTGAGAGGGTGAAGCTCTGAATTTCGCCGTCTATTCTGATTATCGCATCTATCGGCTTGTCGGTTCTATTTAAAAGAACGGTAACAATACTGCCGTCGGTGTTTTTGAAAGCGACGCTTTCAAGGTCGGTACTATACGAGCTTGACGAGATAACCTTTGCTCCCTTATTTACAAACTTGCTGATGTGACCTATGTAATAATATGAAAGCCTATAGATAAGCTCGCCGCTCTCTCTGTCATAGTAAACGGGCGCTTCTGCGCTGCAGCCTCTGCCCTCTCGGTTATGATAAGGGCCGTTCTGCTCGTTTAGGAGAATGTTCCAATCGCAATAATGGGTGAGTCCGTTATTAAAGCAGCCGATGATATCGTGAGCGTACGCTTCGGCGTGCGGCAGGTCGACCTCTGCCTTTATTCCCGAGCCTGTAATAGCGCAGCAGCCCTCGCTGGCAACGCTTATCTTGTCGGGGTACTTTGCAAAGTGCGCCTTAAGCTCGCCGAAATGGTCGCCCGAATACCAGTGATTTGCTATTCCGTCGCAATACTTGCCGTTCTCACTCTCGTAAATAAACTTGGCGCGCTCGTAGACCCTCTCTCTGCAGTGGTCATAGCATAGGATCTTAACGCCGCTGCCCTTAAGCTCTTTTCCGAGGTAACCGAGAAACTCAGCTTCTTCCTCGGGGGTGTAGAGGCAGGACTCCCAGATCTGATGGTGGCGCGGCTCGTTCTGTATGGTTACGCCCCATATATCAATGCCGTTCTCTTTACAGGCTTCGATGTACTTTTTAAAGTATTTTGCCCAGAGCGCGTAGCAGTCGCGTTTAAGATGACCGCCTATGCGGCTTAAGTTAGTTTTCATATAAGTAGGCGGCGACCAAGGGGAAGCAAAAAGAGTAAGATCGGCATACTTTTGCGCCGCTTTAATAAGCGGGAAGACCGCCTTTTTATCGTGCGAAATGTCAAAGCTCTCGAGAGTAGTGTCACCCTCCGTAACATAGGTGTAGTCCTCAGTCGAAAAGTCGCAGCTTGCAATAGAGAGCCTGCCGAGCGTATAGCCTATGCCGCTCTCACGGTCAAAATAAGCCTTTACAAATTCCTCTTTTTTATCCTCGGGCATACCCTGCCAGACCGCCGCCGAGGTGTCGGTAAAGGCGCCGCCTATGCCTCCGACGCTCTGCGCCTCAACATCGGGGTGAATATTAACTAAAAACGCCTCGACGTCGCCGGGGTGATTTTGCTCCTCTATAATATCGGTGTTCTTATACTGCATTTGGCTTTCCGAAATCTTCTCAAGCCTTTTGCCGTTTTGGTCTGTAACATACGCTTTGATCTTCATAATGCACCGCCAAGTTTTTTGTATTTTTTATCATTTTACAGTTTGTCGTCACACAATTCAATGTATATTTAATTATAAAATTTGTATTTTTCGGCACAACAAAGAACGTAAAAAAGAGCAAGGCCTAAGAACATTTCTTATAAGAATATTTAAAGGCCAGATTCATATTGAATCTGGCCTTTTCATCTGCCTCCCTCTGACGAGGGTAGCGAAGCGCGACGCGGGAGTGAATGACAGTCCTGTGGACTGTCAGAGCCGCGGCGTGACCGAGCCACAGCGAGAAATGGCAAAATCGCAGATTTTGACGGAGGGAGAGATTTTTACCCTCTCTCCCCCAGTCATTTTTTCAAAAATGACAGCCCCCTCGTCAGAGGGGGCCTAAAAGACATCCTTATAAGAAACAGTCATAAGCCTTGCTTTTTTCTGTGGATAGCCAAAGCTACATTAAATTACTTTTACCAAGCAAATGTGCCTTTATCTGAATAAAATCGGTTATAGTTATTTTTCCGTCGCTGTTTGTATCTGCTGCCTTTGCCGCATCTGCCAACAAGCTACTCTTTTGCAATAGATGAGCCTTGACGGACAGCATATCTGTTATGGTTATCTTACCGTCAAGATTGGCATCGCCATATATTACCGTGGGCACAGGTGTAGGCTCGGGAATAGGAGCGGGTTCTGGCTCTGGCTCGGGTTCCGGCTCAGGCTCTGGCTCGGGCTCTGGCTCGGGTTCCGGCTTAGGCTCGGGCTCGGGTTCTGGCTCGGGTGTAGGAGTTGGTGTGGGTACGGCTTCGGGCTCTGCAGGCTTTGCATTGACTGTAACACTAAAAGTCGCGCTCTTACCGCCGTAGGTTATGGTTATTGCTTTTGTGCCGGCTATGGAAGAGTAGCCGCTCACAGTGTAATATGTTACAACCTCGCTGGTGTTGTTGTTATAGTAAGCAGTTACGACCATTCCCGTTTTGTCAAACTCTTCGCCCTCTGTATAAACGAGCTTACTGGGCTTTGTTGTTACCGAGATGGATTCAAGGCTTTTCTCTGCAACTGTCACATTGAAGGTTGCAGTTTTATCATTATAAGAAACAGTTATTGTTTTTACGCCTGGTGTGGAATCGTATCCGCTTATAGTATATTTTGTTACGACCTTACCCGCTCCAAGATCGTCATAGGCGGTTACGACAATTCCCGTTTTGTCAAACTGCTCACCCTCTATGTATGTGAGCTTTGACGGCAGGGTCGTGATCTCAATCCTTTCGGTCGGTCTTTCGACAACGTCAACCACAAGCATTAAGCCTTTCCCCGCATAACTGATGTAAACGCCTCTTTTTCCAATGCTGTCAAAATTATATCCTGCGTTCCAGCCGCTTGTTACACTAAAGACAAAGCCGCCCTCATAATGAACAGCAAGCTCCATCCCACTCGAGTCAAACTCTTCACCGATATAATACTGCATTTTACTTGGGTTTCTGGCTATCGAGATGCTTAAAGGCTGCTGGTTTTCTCTGATGCGACCTGCACGGAAAGAGTTTGCATCCTCAATAACAAGCATATCACCGACATACCATTTTCTGTTTTCCCAGCTACTCTCGTCTACACCGTGGTCACAGGCCTTGTCATCGTGCTGCCATATCTGTATGTTTGTGAGGTTGTTTTCAAGCCATTCAAGATTGGTGGTTGTCTCATCACCGTCAAAATCGGTATACGAATCAAACGGAACAATGATCCAGCCGTCTATGTTTTTATCGAGTATAATTCCTCCCTTATACTCAAGCTGACTATACTCGCAGGTCTCTTTATCCAGATAGAGAATTGGATTATCCTGTGTCTGACCATTTCTCTTGCTGTTAACACGGAAATCTATGGCGGAAATTTGGTCCTCGCTTCCGCCGCTTGTCTTGACTCTAAAGGCAAATGCCTTTAGATTGCTCGTCTTAACTCCCTTGGGGAAGCCTTTGTAATTGCTTGATCTGTTGGCATCTCCAAAGTTGAGGTAAACAGTTGAATTACCTTCGCCCGCGCCGTTGTTATAAATCTCTAAGAACCTCTCGCCGTCGATGGTTCTCATATGCAGATAGCCGTTGTATGTATAGGCACCCTCGCTGTTTCTTAGAAAGTCGGTATCGTCCTCGTTACGCGAAATATTGGTGCTTACCCAGCCGTATGTGTTCGAGTAATAACCGATATTGCTCGGCATTTTGAGTATATAGCTCGCGGTGTCGCTATACCCCGTTCCATAGGGATTTGCAGGTGTTGTCCAGACGTCAAAGCTCTTTGTTTCGCCGTCTGAGGTGCGCTTTACAGTTATGGTGTACTTTGTATTAGGAGTAAGTGAGTCAAACCTAGACACTATCTTAAAGGGCCCGCCGTCAATAGAGTATTCATACCCACTTCTATACTGAATAGAAATTGAATACCCCGTTCTCTCGGTTACATTAAGGTTGCCGAAGGGGCAATTCTTTAATGCGGTCAGCTTTCTGCCTCTAAAATCCTTTACCATATCCTTTACGGCTTTAGAGTAGCTCGACCACTTTGCAACATCGGGATAAAGGAGCTGTTTCCCTGTCTGCAGATTGGGGACCTCGAGATACTGCTCTATTCCCGGCCAGCTCCACGAAGCGTAGCTGTAAAGGGTGATGCCGCCCAGATACTCCTGCTCATCAAGCAGGTCTAAAAAGAACTCAAGATGTCCAAGGCAGTAATCCTCGTCGGCTCTGAAGCCGGCATAGGTATAGGTCAGCCAAGCGTTAGGATGAAACCAGACATAAACATCGTGGTCAAATTTGCTCAGCAGTTGATTATGAATATAGCGATAATAATCCTCGGCTGTTTTAAACTCAACTCCATAAGACGCAGAGAGCTCTTTAAGCCGATTGTTCTGCGCGGCGTTAGTTTTTGCTTCTTCGCGCACGTCATAGCTGTAGTTATCCCAGCTGATGTCGGTGACATATTCCATACATTCGGTCTTTATCTGCTCTTTGCCCGCGGTGCCCATAAAACTGGATGTAGCAAAAACAGGATAATTGCGCTTGCCCCATTTTTCAAAAAGGGTCTTTGTCATTGTGTAGAAATCCTCGTTGGTTATGCCGTTTAAGAAAGGCTCATCCCAGATAAAGCCGAGAAAGTCATCAAACATTCCCGCGGCAATGATCTTATCAACGCGCTCTGTTATGTTTGCCATATATGTTTCGATGGTCTGCCGCTTTGACCTAAATACCCCTGGGCTGAGCCAGATGTCAACATCATACTTCTTGCAGAGCGCCAGCACCGACTCAAAGTTTTCGTCATAATAGAGCATTATCTGGTTCATATAGCCTGCCGCCAGAACATCCTCTATCTCTCTTAATTTGTCTGCGGCAGTGTTTACCCCGTCCGTCGTGTAATAATCCGCCCAGGCGTTAAAACCCCACATATTTACTCCGAGGGTGTGATTACTTTTAATATCTACCGCCTTTGCCTTTGGGGCAAGCGGCAGCAGGCTCGCGCAAAGCAAAACCGCAGACATTATCAAGGATAGAACTCTTTTTTTCATCACTTTTCTCCTTTTTAAGAAAGTGCTCCTGTGTTTGAAAATAATACGCCAATATACACTATAATTTTACTAAAAAAGTGGATTTAAGTCAATTATCAAACCTGCTTAATGCTCGGTGCTAAAATAGTTGATATTGCACAAAAAAACAGCAGGTCGCAAAGACCTGCTATTTTAAGCTATTAAAGGTTTCGATAACGGTTTTAACGCATAGCTGCTCTTTTGAATCAAGTTTTTTATACTGGCTTATCAACCTTTCACCTTCTGACACACTGAGGTTGTTACCTTCCTCATCTACCCTACCTATCAAATAATCCACCGAGGTGTCAAAATAATCAGCTAATGCAATAAGGGTTGCAATATCGGGCTCAATATTGTGGTTTTCGTATTTGTTCACAGACTGCTGTGTCAGTCCGATTTCGCTTGCAAGCTTTTGCTGACTGATGCCTTTTTGAGTTCTCAACTTCTTGAGATTTTTCACCATTTTTATCACCTAAGATAATATTAACAACAAAAAATTGTTATGTAAAACACCTTACCGTAGTTATTGACAACAACCTTTGGGTGTTATATAATGTAGAAAATCGCCGTGAATGGAGGAAAAGACGTGAATAAAACAGTTGTTAAAAAGATAGTTGCGGTTGTTGTTGCAGTTATGCTTGTTATCGGCATATCCGCAGGAACTGCTGCAATAATCCACAAGGGGCAAAGCATTCCAGCAGCTACTACAGTTGTAAACGGCTTGTCTGCTTATGAGCTGGCAGTTGAAAACGGTTATGAGGGAACTGTTCAACAGTGGCTTGGCTCTTTACAGGGAGCATCTGCTTATGAGCTTGCCGTAGAGGGCGGCTATGAAGGCAGCGAGAGCGAGTGGACCGAGGCTCTGAATGCGCTTGCCGAAAGCGACATAGTTGGCATTAAGACCGCTTCGTTTAACGATAAGGGTCAGCTTGTTCTGACGCTTTCTGATGATACATCTGTAAACCTAGGAAATGCTATAGGCAAAGACGGCGCTGATGGTAAAGATGGCGCTGATGGTAAAGATGGCGCTGATGGTAAAGATGGCGCTGATGGTAAAGATGGCGCTGATGGTAAAGATGGCGCTGATGGCAAAGACGGCGCTGATGGCACTGATGGAATTAGTATTACCAATGTTGACATAACTGATAATGATGAGCTTATCCTTACATTTTCCGATAATAAGAGTGTAAATCTTGGTAAGGTTGTTGGTGCAACCGGCGCTCAAGGACCGCAGGGCGAGAAAGGTGAAACCGGTGCCACGGGTGCACAAGGACCTCAAGGTGAAGAGGGTGTTGGAATTAAGAATATCAAAATTGAAAACCGCACCATGATCATCATCTTGACAAACGGAAACGAATTTATTTTTGATAACGTTGTAGGTGCTGACGGCGAGGACGGCATTAGCCCTCAGATCCGCATAAATGCCTCCACAAATGAATGGGAAATCTCAACCGATAACGGAAGTACTTGGGAGTCCACAGGAGTAAAGGCGACAGGCGCACAGGGTGAAAAGGGTGAACCCGGCGCTACAGGTGCGCAAGGCCCTCAGGGTGAGAAAGGTGAAACTGGCGCTACAGGTGCACAAGGACCGCAGGGCGAAAAAGGCGAGACTGGTGCAACCGGCGCTCAAGGACCTCAGGGCGAGAAGGGCGAGACCGGTGCCACAGGTGCACAAGGACCGCAGGGCGAAAAAGGCGAGACTGGTGCAACCGGCGCTCAAGGACCTCAGGGCGAGAAGGGCGAGACCGGTGCCACAGGTGCACAGGGACC
>JAFTYW010000009.1 GCA_017461245.1 Oscillospiraceae bacterium | reverse complement strand
CGATGAAATAGAAGAAAAACTTAAAGCAGACGGGATAACCCCTAAAAACATTGAGGGCTACCAATCAGCTATGTGGATCCTTATGGATTATGAGAACGTTATAGTACACATTTTCTACGAGGAAACACGAAAGTTTTATGATCTTGAGCGTCTTTGGATGGACGCCGAGCGCATTGACATTGTAAATAATTAGGGGGAATCTTAAGTGGAATACAATTTTAAGGAAATCGAAAAGAAATGGCAAGCTGTGTGGGACGATGAAAAGGCCTTTGCAGCTACAAATGACTACTCAAAGCCGAAATTCTTTGGCCTTGTTGAGTTTCCGTATCCTTCGGGCCAGGGACTTCACGTTGGCCATCCTCGTTCATATACAGCGCTTGATATAATCTCAAGAAAAAAGCGTCTGCAGGGCTATAATGTTCTTTATCCTATGGGATGGGACGCATTCGGTCTTCCTACCGAAAACTACGCAATCAAGAACCATATCCACCCCGAAATTGTAACCGAAAAGAACGTTGCAAACTTTAAAAGACAGCTTAAAGCTCTCGGTTTCTCTTTTGATTGGGATAGGGAAGTTAATACAACTGACCCAGCTTACTATAAGTGGACCCAGTGGATTTTCTTACAGCTCTTCAAAAAAGGTCTCGCCTATAAAAAGAAGATGTCTGTTAACTGGTGTACCTCATGTAAGTGCGTTCTTGCAAACGAAGAGGTCGTTAACGGCGTTTGTGAGCGCTGCGGAAGTGAAGTTATTCATAAGGATAAAGAGCAGTGGATGCTTAAAATTACCGAGTATGCACAGCGTCTTATTGATGATCTTGCAGATGTAAACTACATAGAGAGGGTTAAAACCTCGCAGATCAACTGGATCGGTCGTTCAGTCGGCGCAGAGGTTGACTTTGCAACAACAGCAGGGGATAACCTTAGAATCTACACAACACGCCCTGATACCTTGTTTGGCGCAACCTATATGGTTATTTCGCCCGAACATCCTCTTATTGATAAGTGGAAGGATCTTTTAAGCAACTTTGACGAGGTTATGGCTTACAGAGCCGAGGCCGCAAGAAAGTCCGACTTTGAAAGAACCGAGCTTGTAAAGGATAAAACAGGTGTAAAGCTTTCGGGCGTTACAGCTATAAACCCTGTAAATAACACAGAGATTCCCGTTTTTGTATCCGATTACGTTCTTATGACATACGGAACAGGTGCGATTATGGCCGTTCCCGCACACGATACCCGTGACTACGACTTTGCAAAGGCATTTTCTCTGCCTATTATTGAGGTTGTAGCAGGCGGAGATATCGAAAAAGAAGCTTTTACCGATTGCCAGACCGGTATTATGGTAAACTCAGGCTTCCTTAACGGCATGAGCGTTGAAGAGGCTAAAAAAGCCATCGTACAGTGGCTTGAAAAAGAGAAAAAGGGTTATCCCAAGGTAAACTTTAAGCTCAGAGATTGGGTCTTCTCCCGACAGAGATATTGGGGCGAGCCTATTCCTATGGTTTACTGCGAAAAGTGCGGCTGGGTTCCTCTTGATGATAGCGAGCTGCCCTTAAAGCTGCCCGAGGTTGAACACTATGAGCCTACCGATAACGGCGAATCTCCTCTTGCAACCATTGAGGATTGGGTAAATACAACTTGCCCTCACTGTAAAGGACCCGCCAAGAGAGAAACCGACACAATGCCTCAGTGGGCAGGCTCTTCCTGGTACTTCCTGCGTTACTGCGATCCCGATAATGTTAACGCTCTTGCAGCTAAAGAAGCCCTTAATTATTGGATGCCTGTTGACTGGTATAACGGCGGTATGGAGCACACAACTCTCCACCTGCTTTATTCAAGATTCTGGCACAAGTTCCTTTATGATATCGGCGTTGTAAACACCGCTGAGCCTTATTCCAAGCGTACAAGCCACGGAATGATTCTCGGTGAAAACGGCGAGAAAATGAGTAAGTCCCGTGGTAACGTTGTTAACCCCGACGATATTATAAATGACTACGGCGCTGACACAATGCGTCTTTACGAGATGTTTATCGGTGACTTTGAAAAGGCTGCTCCCTGGAGTACATCCAGCATCAGAGGCTGTAAGAGATTCCTTGATAAAATATGGAATCTTCAAGAAATTGTTGTTGACGGTGATTACAGAAAAGAACTTGAATCCTCTATCTACAAGACCATCAAAAAGGTCGGCGATGACATTGAGGCAATGAAGTTTAACACTGCTATTGCTGCTATGATGACCTTGCTTAACGAAATTGGCGAAACCAAAGCAATTACCCGCGGAGAATACAGAACACTACTTATTCTCTTAAACCCCTTTGCACCGCATATCACCGAAGAAATTTGGCAAAATTTAGGCTTTGAGGGTAGGGTATACCAGCAGGCTTGGCCTGAGGTCGACGAGTCCAAGTGCAAGGACGATGTTATAGAGGTCATCGTTCAGCTTAACGGTAAGCTTCGTGATAAGCTTAAGATCGCCGCAGATGCATCTAAAGACGATATGCTCAAGGCTGCATACGCTCTTGAAAAGGTTGCATCCGGAATCGAAGGTAAAACCGTAGTTAAAGAAATAGTTGTTCCCGGAAGACTTGTTAATATTGTTGTTAAATAATCGTTTTTTCTATGGAAAACTATTGACACAGCTTAAAATACAATGTATAATATTATTTATGAGTAACGTTTGATTATTCGTAAATTACCCCTGCCAACAGGTAGAGGGGAGGGAAATTCATTATGGCAGAAATTCGTTTAAAGGACAACGAATCTTTAGATAACGCATTAAGACGTTTCAAAAAGCAGTGTGCCCGTTCCGGCGTTTTTG
>JAFTYW010000001.1 GCA_017461245.1 Oscillospiraceae bacterium | reverse complement strand
TCAGAAGGCTTTTGCTGAGAATATCGAAAAGAACGGACTTAGCGAGGAAGTTAAAGTCGTACAGACCGGTTGTTTCGGCCTTTGTGCCCTCGGTCCCGTTGTTATCGTTTATCCCGACGGAACCTTCTACAGCCGTGTTACAGCAGATGACGTAAAGGAAATTGTTGAGGAGCATCTTTTAAAGGGACGTATTGTTGAGCACCTTGTTTACAAGGATGGCGCAGAGGATGTCCACGGCAACGTTGCTCTTTCTGACACCGCTTTCTATAAGACCCAGAACCGTGTTGTTCTGCGTAATTGCGGTGTTATCGATCCCGAGGTTATCGACGAGTACATAGCTATGGACGGCTACCAGGCTCTCGGTAAGGTCCTCACAGAGATGACCCCTGCGGACGTTATTAAGGTCGTTACCGATTCCGGTCTTCGTGGCCGTGGCGGTGCAGGCTTCCCCACAGGTAGAAAGTGGTCGCTCTGTGCAGACGGCCCTCAGAAATACGTTGTATGTAACGCTGACGAAGGCGACCCGGGCGCATTTATGGACCGTTCGGTTCTTGAAGGCGACCCCCACTGTCTCATCGAAGCTATGGCAATCTGCGGATATGCTATCGGCGCAAACCAGGGTTACGTTTACGTTCGTGCTGAGTATCCTATCGCCGTTCAGAGACTTCAGAAGGCTATTGACGATGCAAGAGAATACGGCCTTTTAGGTAAAGACATTTTCGGCACAGGCTTTGACTTTGACCTTGACATCCGTCTCGGTGCTGGCGCATTCGTTTGCGGTGAGGAGACCGCTCTTATGACCTCTATCGAGGGTCACAGAGGCGAGCCCAGACCCCGTCCTCCCTATCCTGCAGTTAAGGGTCTTTACGGCTGTCCTACCATTGAAAACAACGTTGAGACCTTTGCTAACATTCCTCAGATCATCTTAAGAGGTGCTGAGTGGTTTGCATCTATGGGTACCGAGAGATCGAAGGGAACCAAGGTCTTTGCACTCGGCGGTAAGATCAACAACACCGGCCTTGTTGAGATTCCTATGGGTACTACCTTACGCGAGATCATTGAAGAGATCGGCGGCGGTATCCCCAACGGCAAGAAGTTCAAGGCTGCTCAGACAGGTGGACCTTCCGGCGGATGTATCCCTGCTTCGCTTATGGATACCCCCATTGACTACGATAACCTCACAGCTATCGGCTGTATGATGGGCTCGGGCGGACTTATCGTTATGGATGAAGATACCTGTATGGTTGATATCGCTAAGTTCTTCCTCGAGTTTACTGTTGACGAGTCTTGCGGTAAGTGTACTCCCTGCCGTATCGGTACCAAGAGACTTCTTGAGCTTTTAGAGAAGATCTGCGACGGTAACGGCGAGATTGAGGACCTTGACCGTCTTGAAGAGCTCTGCGAGTACATTAAGGCT
The DNA here is from genome assembly GCA_017461245.1 of Oscillospiraceae bacterium. Classification (GTDB taxonomy): domain Bacteria; phylum Bacillota; class Clostridia; order Oscillospirales; family Ruminococcaceae; genus SIG578. Next base: position 32,252 of record JAFTYW010000001.1, on the reverse strand, counting down.
AACTCGCTCTGCGCTCTCGGTCAGACCGCTCCCAACCCTGTTCTTTCAACACTTAAGTTCTTCCGTGATGAGTACGTTGCTCACATCGTTGACAAGAAGTGTCCCGCAGGCGTTTGTAAGAAGCTTCTTTCCTACACAATCGAGGCTGACAAGTGTAAGGGATGTACCCTCTGCTCGAGAGTTTGTCCCGCAGGCGCAATCGTCGGCACCGTTAAAGAGCCCCACGTTATTGACCAGTCTAAGTGTGTCAAGTGCGGCGCTTGTATGGAAAAATGTAAATTCGGCGCAATCGTTAAGAAATAAGGAAAGGGGTGCCAATTATGGAAAAAGTAAATATTCAGATCAACGGCATGCCTTACAGTGTGCCTAAGGGCGTAACAATTCTTGAAGCCGCTCAGAGCGTAGGCGTAGATATTCCTACCCTCTGCTATTTAAAAGATGTTAACGAGATCGGCGCTTGCCGCCTCTGTCTCGTTGAGGTCAAGGGTGCAAGAGGTTTAGTGACCGCTTGTATGTATCCTGTAAACGAGGGCATGGAGGTTTTCACAAACACTCCTAAGGTTATGCAGTCGAGAAAGCATACCCTCGAGCTCATTCTCTCTAACCACGATATGAGATGTCTTTCTTGTATCCGCAGCACCGACTGCGAGCTTCAGAAGCTCTGCCGTGACTACGGTGTTGACGACGTTGATCACTTCAAGGGCGAGAAAAATCTCTACGACCTTGACGTTAGCGCACCTCACATGGTTCGCGATAACAACAAATGTATCCTCTGCCGTCGCTGCGTTGGCGCTTGCTCCAACGTTCAGGGAATCGGCGTTATCGGTCCCAACAACCGCGGATTTGCTTCGCACATCGGCTGTGCATTCGATCAAGATCTCGACGATGTTGCTTGTATCTCCTGCGGTCAGTGTATCGTAGCCTGCCCCGTCGGCGCTCTCTATGAGAAGGACGACACCGATAAGGTCTGGGAGGCTCTTAACGATCCTACCAAGAAGGTTATCGTTAACACCGCTCCTTCGGTTCGTGCAACACTCGGCGAGTGCTTCGGTATGCCTGTTGGAACAAATGTTGAGGGCAAAATGGTTGCAGCTCTCCGTCGTCTCGGCTTTGACGGCGTGTTTGACACCGATTTTTCCGCTGACCTCACTATCATCGAGGAAGCAAACGAGCTTCTCGACAGAATTCAGAACGGCGGAAAGCTCCCCCTCATCACCTCCTGCTCACCCGGATGGGTCAAGTTCTGTGAGCATTATTATCCCGATTTCATCGACAATCTCTCGAGCTGTAAATCTCCTCAGCAGATGTTCGGTGCTATCGCTAAGACCTGGTACGCAGAGAAAGAGGGCATCGATCCTAAGGATCTCGTTGTTGTCAGCATTATGCCCTGTACCGCTAAGAAGTTTGAGTGTGGCCGTGATGACCAGTCTGCAGCAGGCGTTGCTGATGTTGATGTTGCTCTTACGACCCGCGAGCTCGGCAGAATGATCGAGCGTGCAGGTATCAACTTTGTAGGTCTTGAGGATGAGGCGTTTGATAATCCTCTCGGCACCTCCACCGGCGCAGGCGTTATCTTCGGTGCAACCGGCGGCGTTATGGAAGCAGCTCTCAGAACTGCTGTTGAAACCATCACCGGCGAGGAGCTCAAGACACTCGAATTTGCCGAAGTCAGAGGTATGGAAGGCATTAAAGAGGCTTCCTATAAGGTTGGCGAGCTTGAGGTTAAGGTTGCTGTTGCATCCAGCCTTGGCTGTGCAAGAAAGCTCCTTGATAAGATCCGTGCTGGAGAGGCTACCTATCACTTTGTTGAGATCATGGCTTGCCCCGGCGGCTGTATCAATGGTGGCGGACAGCCTACTCAGAGCGCTAAGGTCAGAAGCTTTACCTACCTTCGCTCCAAGAGAGCAGCAGTCCTTTACAATATTGATAAGGAAATGCCCTTAAGAAAGTCGCACGACAACCCCGTTGTCAAGCTTCTCTATAATGAGTTCTTGGATAAGCCCGGTAGCCATAAGGCTCACGAGGTTCTCCATACCCATTATGTAAAGAGAGACCGCTTCTAATAAAATAAATACGGCTCGGTTTTAAACCGAGCCGTTTTTTATTGTATAACGAAAACCACGCCGTAGTGGCGTGGTTCAAAAGAGCTTAAGCGGTGAGCAGTAAACAAAGTGGGGTTTATAAAAAAGCAAATTGTTTTGTGATTTTATAGTGTGGCACAAATGATTTTTTGAAGAGCCTTCCCCTTGAGGGGAAGGTGGGTTTTGCGGAGCAAAACTCGGATGAGGTGGAAATATCAAAGAATATAAAATGTTAAAGTAAACACCTCATCAGTTTCGCTTCGCTCAACAGCTTCTCCTCAAGGAGAAGCCTTTTTAATTTCCCTCATCATTTTCCTTTTTAAGAATTTCTAAAGGGATAATTTCATTGTCGTCGCAATACAAATCCTCGCATTTCTGTTGTGCTGCTATAAGAATGTTGATTGCGTCCTCCATACCATTTAACAGAGTGAAATACATTTTCTTATAATTAGGCATTTTTCTCACCTCAAAAATAATTTTAGGACTATTTGTCCAAAATGTCAATAGGACAATATGTCCTTTGGTATTATAAAAGTAGGTGATAAGAATGAAACTGCGGATAAGAGATTTGCGAGAGGACAAAGACTTTACGCAAAAAGAAATAGCAGAATATTTAATATGTGACCAGTCGCTTTACTCAAAATATGAACGAGGCGAGCGTCAGCTACCGATTGAATATGCGATAAAGCTTGCTGATTTTTATAAAACCAGTGTTGATTATATTCTTGGGGTTACAGACATAAAAGAACCTTACAAAAAATAAAGGATTTCCATTTTGGGAATCCTTTTTTGTTGCCATTTTGATTTAAGTGTGCTATACTGTATAAAGTATCATAATTTAGGAGAAAAAAATGAAAAAAGTTCTTTCGATAATTCTTTTAGCGGCACTCATTTTATGCTTTGCTGCCTGCAGCAACAAAAAGCCGAGCTCGTCTTCGCTTACCTCTGGGCAGATTGCTCAGAATGAACAAGGGCAGGCAGGGGGCAATGACAATAGTGAGAGTGAAAGCGATCACGACCATGATCACGACCACACAAATTCAGGTTCGTCTGCGTCTAAAAATAACGGCAGCAGTACCGATAAAAACACTAACACCTCTAGCAAACATATCGCAACCCGCCCCAACGTAACCAGACCTACTGTAATAGTTGAAGAAAAAGAAAACATCACTGTCTCTGCGCCCGAAATTTCGGTTGAGCAAGGGGCTGTTAATAAAACCTGGTCTATTTATTTTGCACCTGAGGATCTAAGCAGTGAGCATCATGTAGAGGCTCTTTCGGCCGGCATTTCAATAAGAGAAACCGCAGGTGGCAAGACAGTTATGAGCTATGCTATGATAGGTTATAGCAGAGTCTTTCTTGACTCCATTACCGATCCGGAAAGATATGCTATTGCAGACTCCATAACATACGACTGGAAATATTATTATGATATGGAAAATAAAAAGGGACAGTATTTTGCATGGAGCTCGCTTGGCATTGATAATCAAGACAAGGTGTGGAACTTTGACGATGTTTTAAGAGAGTACAAGGATATTCTTGTGGATGACGAAGGTTTTATCAATCTCCCATCTGAGATTTTTGGTAAGAGAGTCATTTATCAAGGCAATTATGTCCCTTGTAAATACGATACCAAAACAGGAAAGCTTGAGGTTGAGGGCAAGTTCCCATTTAAAGATATCTATATTGAGGGAGCTGTCGGCACGGGAAAATATAAAATTGACGGAAGGGTTTATTCCTTTAACTGATAAAAGAGCGCTGATTTTCAGCGCTCTTTTGTTTTTTGTAAAACAGAAAAAATAAGCGAAAAAACTTAACGGATTTTTAATTTATAAGGCTCAATAAAATATAGACAGAGCTAAGATTTTATGCTATAATATAAGTTGAATTAAAATCGGGAAACTATACTCTGTTTTGGAGGGAGGGGAGCGAATGCTGACACTTGGAATTGACCCTGGATACGCCATCATTGGCTGGGGACTTGTAGATTATAGCGGTGCTCGCCTTACCCCCGTTGCCTTTGGCGCAGTTACAACGCAGGCGGGAGAGCCTTTCCCTCAAAGACTGCTTAAAATCAGCGAGGGAATCGGCGAAATTTTAGATAGATTTCGTCCGCAGGCAGTTTCCATCGAAAAACTGTATTTTAATTCCAATACAACGACTGCCATTGATGTTGCGCAGGCCAGAGGCGTTATCGTCACCGAGGCGGCGCGCAGGAATATAGATATTTTTGAATATACACCGCTGCAGGTCAAACAAGCGGTGGTTGGTTACGGCAGGGCAGAAAAAAAGCAGGTTATGGAAATGACAAGGCAGCTTCTAAAGCTTAAAAGCGTTCCCAAGCCCGACGATACTGCCGATGCACTTGCAATAGCAATTTGCCACGCGCATAGCTTCCATTCGCAAAGCTATGAGCTACTTAAAAGAACTAAAGCTTAGGAGGAATAAAGGTGATCTACTCGCTTACAGGCCGTCTTGTTCACAAGCAAAACGGTATCGCAGTTGTTGAATGTGCAGGCGTGGGCTACGGCTGCCAGACCACCAACCAGACACTTTCGCGCCTTAGCGGCGATACTGTTACCCTTTTTACCTATATGCACATTACCGAAAACTCGCTCGACCTTTTTGGCTTTGCCAGCCGCGACGAGCTTGAGATGTTTAAGCTGCTTATTTCTGTGTCGGGAGTCGGACCCAAAGCTGCACTCGCCATCTTAAACGAATACGCCCCCGATAGACTTATTCTCTTTATCGCCTCGGGTGACGCTAAGATGATAACCAAGGCGCAGGGAGTAGGACCCAAGCTCGCGCAGAGAATTGTGCTGGAGCTTAAAGACAAGGCGGCAAAAATGCTGCCGAGCGGTGTAATTGCCGCGTCAGACGATATATTCTCGAGCAGCAGCGAGAGAAGTGTCGGCTCTGATAGCTTTTCAGAGGCGATCGGCGCTCTGGTGTCATTGGGATATAATAGGAGCGAGGCTGTGCAGGCCCTCTCAGGAGTAGACCCTGCTCTGTCGTCAGACGATATGATTAGAGAAGCTTTAAGAAAATTAGCAAGAATGTAAATGAGAGGAGGAGCGAAATATGCCATTTGAGCATTTCGAAACCATTTTAGAGGACAGAATAATAATGCCAGAATACAGTTCGCAGGACAGCGAAACCGAAATTTCGCTTCGCCCCAAGACCCTCGGCGAGTATGTCGGTCAGCAAAAAGCAAAGGAAAATCTCAAAGTGTATATTGATGCCGCCCGCCAGAGAAAAGAGTCGCTTGACCACGTTCTTCTCTACGGACCTCCCGGTCTTGGAAAAACCACCCTTGCAGGAATCGTTGCAAATGAGATGAACGTAAACATCCGCGTAACCAGCGGCCCTGCTATCGAAAAGCCGGGCGACCTTGCGGCGCTCCTTACAGGTCTTGACGAGGGAGACATACTCTTTATCGACGAAATTCACAGACTTTCGAGAGCGGTTGAGGAAATTCTCTATCCCGCTATGGAGGACTACGCGCTGGATATTATTATCGGCAAAGGCCCGTCGGCACGCTCGATAAGGCTGGATCTTAAAAAGTTCACCCTTATAGGCGCAACAACAAGGGCAGGTCAGCTTTCAGCACCGCTTCGTGACAGATTTGGAGTTCTTCTCCGCCTTGAAATGTATACCCCCGAGGAGCTTTGTTCTATTATCCGCCGCAGCGCAGGACTCCTTGATATTGACTGCGAGCAGGAGGGTGCTATGGAAATTGCAAGGCGCTCGAGGGGAACACCTCGAATTGCCAACCGCCTGCTTAAGAGGGTGCGCGATTTTGCGCAGGTCATCGGCGATGGAAACATCACAAGAGAGATTGCCGACAAGGCGCTCCTTCGCCTTGAAATTGACAATATGGGACTTGACAGCATTGACAGAAGAATGTTAGAGACCATAATAAAGACCTACAACGGCGGCCCCGTCGGGCTTGAAACTCTTGCCGCCGCAATCGGTGAGGAAACGGTAACCCTCGAGGACGTTTACGAGCCTTACCTTATGCAGATAGGCTTTTTAAGCCGCACACCGCGCGGCAGATGTGTAACCGCGGCGGCCTGCGAGCATCTTAATTTAAAGCCGCAGACCAAGGAAAATGGACAGTTTACCTTTGAGTAATAGGAGAAAATATGAGAGTCAGCAGTAGCTTTTCAGAATACAGATTACTGGATACATCTTCGGGCGAGCGCCTTGAAAAATGGGGCGACGTAACGCTCATAAGGCCCGACCCGCAGATCATCTGGAAAACCCCAAAGGACAGCGAGTGGGATAAGGCAGATGCCCGCTATATCCGCTCAAACAAGGGCGGAGGACATTGGGAGACCTATAATAAGACTAAAGAGTCGTGGAATGTGCGCTTTGGCGACATTACTATGCTCGTTCGCCCCACAGGCTTTAAGCATACGGGCGTTTTTCCCGAGCAGGCGGTAAACTGGGAGCTTTTTGATAAGGTTATCCGTGAGGCAGCAAGACCCATTTCGGTCTTAAACCTTTTTGCCTACACAGGCGGCGCAACCCTTGCCTGCGCAAATGCGGGAGCAAGCGTCTGCCACGTTGACGCATCTAAAGGAATGGTCTCCTGGGCGAGAGAAAATGCCGCGCTTTCGGGACTTTCAGAAGCTCCTATCCGCTGGATAGTGGATGACTGCAAAAAGTTTGTCGAGCGCGAAATTCGCCGAGGCAGAAGATATGATGCCGTTATTATGGATCCCCCCTCTTATGGCAGAGGCCCCGGCGGCGAGGTTTGGCAGCTTGAGGAGCAGGTTTACGATCTAGTTAAGCTCTGCGCAGGAGTTTTGAGCGATAACCCCTTGTTCTTTGTGATAAATTCCTACACCGCCGGTCTTACCCCCTCGGTTATGAAGTACGTGCTCAGCCAGACTGTTGCATTAGGCCGCGGCGGCGAAACGAGTGCCGACGAAATCGGAATTTTAGTTGAAAAAACAGGTCAGTGCCTGCCCTGCGGCAGTACAGCGATCTGGATGCAGAAATAAAGAAGGAAGATATATGCAAGAAACCCTTATCCGCTGTGAAAACGTTTCCTTTCAGTACGGAGAGGAGCGCGATAATCTCACGGCGCTGAAAAATATAGATCTCGAGATAAACCGCGGCGAGTTTGTTGCCATTTTAGGCCACAACGGAAGCGGAAAATCGACATTAGCTAAGCATTTTAACGCCGTTCTTACCCCCACAAACGAGGGCAGGGTGCTGGTCGGCGGCATCGACACCAAGGACGAGGAACGCGTTTTTGAAGTTCGCCGTCAGGTTGGAATGGTTTTTCAAAACCCCGATAATCAGATAGTCGCAACTGTGGTCGAGGAGGATGTCGCTTTCGCCCCCGAAAACCTCGGCGTAGAGCCGAGCGAAATCCGTAGGCGTGTTGACGAGGCGCTTGAGGCGGTTGGAATGAGCGAATACAAAAAGCACGCTCCGCACAAGCTCTCGGGCGGGCAGAAGCAGAGGGTGGCCATCGCGGGAGTTCTCGCAATGCAGAGCGACTGCATAGTTTTAGATGAGCCTACCGCAATGCTCGACCCGCAGGGCAGAGAGCAGGTCATTTCCACCATCGTAAAGCTGGCTCGCGAGCAGGGCAAGACGGTTGTCCTCATTACTCATTTTATGGAAGAGGCGGCGCTTTGCGATAGAGTTATAGTTATGAACGATGGGCAAATCTTGCTCGATGGCACGCCCAAAGAGGTGTTCTCAAAGAGGGCAGAGCTTAAATCGGTAGGGCTTTCGGTGCCCGCAGTCACCGAGCTTTGCGCCATTTTAAATGAGAGCGGGCTTGACATTTCGCCCGATATAATTTCAGAGGAAGAATGTCTTAAAGAGGTTTCAAGAGTCCTTAAAGGATAGCAAATTGGAGGAAAATAAGTTGTCAATCATAAAGGTTTCTGATTTGACATATTGCTACGGCAAGGGTACCCCCTTTGAAAAGGTTGCCCTTGATAACGTCAGCTTTAATATAGAAAAAGGCGAGTTCGTTGCCATAATCGGCCACACAGGCAGCGGCAAATCGACCCTTGTTTCTCACTTAAATGGTCTACTTCGTGCAGATAGCGGCGTTGTAGAACTGGACGGCGAGAACATCTTTAACAAGGGCTACGACCTGCGCTCTGTGAGGTTTCGTGTCGGCCTTGTTTTTCAGTACCCCGAGTATCAGCTTTTTGAGGAAACTGTTTATAAGGATATAGCTTTCGGTCCTAAGAATATGGGCCTTTCTGATGAGGAAGTTCGTGAGAGGGTCATCTGGGCGGCAAAGGCGCTCGAAATAAAAGCCGAGCTACTTAATAAATCCCCCTTCGAGCTTTCGGGCGGCCAAAAGCGCAGAGTTGCCATTGCGGGAGTTATCGCGATGCGTCCCGAGGTGCTGGTGCTTGACGAGCCTGCCGCGGGTCTTGACCCCGCGGGCAGAGATAGGGTAATGCGCCTTATAACCGACTACCGCGATAGGACGGGTAGCACAGTTGTTATAGTTTCTCACTCGATGGAAACTGCGGCAAGATATGCCGACAAGGTGGTCGTTTTAAATAACGGAAAGCTCTTTATGTGCGGCAGTCCCGACGAGGTCTTCAGCCGCGCAGATGAGATAGAAAAGATAGGGCTCAGCCTGCCCCCTGTAACAAAACTTATTCATTCTCTTATCAAAGAGGGTTATGACCTGCCCGAGAACATCTACACAGCGCATCAGGCGGCAGAGGCTCTCCTCTCTTTAAAATCGAAAGGGGGCGAGCGGTAATGGGCGATATAACAATCGGTCAGATGTACCCTGCCTCTTCGGCGGTGCATAGGCTTGACCCGCGATTTAAGATCGTGTTTACCATTATGTTTGTCGTAATGCTCTTTACGGCAGGCTCGGCACTTACTGTGGCGGTCAACGCGGCGTTTGTGCTGATAGCATATACCCTTGCTAAGATTCCCTTAAAAATGCTCGTAAAGACCCTGCGCCCCGTAATTCCCATTGTGGTGTTTATGCTCATTTTCAATGTGCTTTTTTATAGCGGCGAAACGGTGCTTTTAAAGCTGTGGATATTTAAGATCACACTTGAGGGATTAAAATCGGCAGTCTTTATGGTCTTCCGCATTGTGCTTATCGTTGCGGGAACATCACTGCTTACCTACACAACCTCGTCGATAGAGCTTACCGACGCTATTGAAAGTCTGCTTTCACCCCTTAAAAAGCTCAAGTTCCCTGTTCACGAGCTTGCAATGATGATGACCATTGCCCTGCGCTTTATCCCGACTCTTATTGAGGAAACTCAGAAAATTATGTCGGCGCAAAAGGCAAGAGGAGCGGATTTCGAGAGCGGAAATCTTATTGCGAGGGTAAAGGCTCTGCTTCCCATTTTGATTCCGCTTTTCATTTCGGCTATCAAGCGCGCCAGCGAGCTTGCAACCGCTATGGAAAGCCGTTGTTATCACAACGGAATAGGCAGAACAAGGCTTAAAACCTTAAAAAGCGGCAAGAATGATATTGCCGCATTAATGGTGATGACAGGCCTTTTGGCGCTGGTTGTTGTGCTTTCGATGTTTAACCTCTAAATTTACGTAAAGGAGAGATGCCCCGTGTCAAAAGAGAGAACTCTTGCGGTAAAGATCAGATTTCTCGGCGCAGGGTATCACGGCTTTCAGCGCCAGCAAAACGCCCTTACCATCCAAGAGATTATTGAGAACGCGCTTTTAAAGATCCTCGGCCAGCCGACCACTATTTTCGGCTGCAGCAGAACTGATACAGGGGTTTCGGCGTATGAATACGTTTTTAGCTTTAAGACTCAAAACCCCATAACAACAGAAAAGCTCAAGGGAGCTTTAAATCACTTTCTGCCCGATGATATCGCCGCGCTTGAGGCGGCAGAGGCGGGTGAGAATTTCCACGCAAGGTATGACACAAAAGAAAAGGAATATGAATATATAGTGCGCAACACCCGCCAGAAAGACCCTTTTTGCGAGGGCAGGGTGTATAGATACGGTATAACCCGCCTTGACGAAAATTTACTTAACAGAGCGGCGGCGCATTTTGTCGGCAGGCACGATTTTTCGGCCTTCTGCTCGGCGGACGACGGAGCAAAAAACCACGTGAGAACCATTACGCACGCTTCTGTAGAAAGACGCGGTGACGATGTTATCTTCACCTTTCGTGCAGACGGCTTTCTCTACAATATGGTGCGCATAATGGTGGGCACTCTGCTTTTTGTAAACCAAGGCAAGATTGACGAAAATGATATCCCCAAAATCATAGAAAGCCGCGATAGAAAGCGCGCGGGAATGACCGCAGAGGCTAGCGGGCTGTACTTAAAAAAGGTAATTTACGGCGATGACCCATTTAACAAGAGGGAGGAAACAGATGGCTGAAATTAAAGAAATACGAAACGCCATGCGCAAAAAAAAGCGCAACCGCACCATTCGCAGAATATGCATTGTTATCATCCTTCTTGCTCTTGTGGTCGCAGTTATTATAAACCGCGATAACCTGACTCCCGAGGCCATCTCGCAATGGCTCTCAAATTCGGCTGTGGCAAACAGCGGTGAGGAGGGATTTCCCGTAAGTCTGCCGTCGGGCGAAATGGTTTCGCTGCTCGGCGTTGGAGATAACGTTGCCCTCACAACCCAGACAAACACCTATTTTTACTCGGCAAGAGGCAAGGAGCTTAGAAACGTTCAGCATTCCTGCAAGGGCGTTCAGAGCAAGGCGGCAGGGGATAACCTGCTTATTTACTCGGTCGGCGGAAACCGCGTACTTGTTGAAACCAAAACCAAAACCGCCGCAACGGTTGAGCCGCACAACAAAATCGTAACCGGTGCAATCAGCAAAAACGGGCGCTTTGCCATAGCAACCGAATCTGATGTTTACACCTCTGAAATGACGGTTTACGATAAAAACGGAAACGCCGTTTTTAAATGGACCCCGTCGGGCTCGGTTATAAGCGGCCTTGCGCTGTCAGAGGACGGAAAAAGGGTTGCCGCGGCAACCGTTTATACAGAGGGCGGCGTTTTGATGACAGGCGTCCATCTTTTTGAAACGGGTAAATCCGAGGCGCTTTTCTCCTATAAGCTCAAAGATGAAATTGCAATTTCGCTTGTAGTTTACAAAAACTCGGTAAGAGTTATTACAGACTCCTCGGTAACCGATATTGATGAAAGCGGAGAGCTCAAAGGCACTCTCAGCTTTGACGAGAAAAAGCTTATTTCAGCTGTAGAATGTGACGGCGTCAGCGCACTCGTTTTTGAGGACGTAAACGACCCGAGCAAGAGCATGCTCGAAATTGTAAATGATAAGACCGCCATAAAGGCGCAGGCGGCAGTCAGCAAGGCCTTAAAGTCGGCCGATTCTGACGGTAAGGACATATATCTTATGGCAGACGACGAGGTTATGAAATACTCCTCGACGACGGCCGTAAAAATCGGCAGTAGTAAAATAGAGCACGGGGGCGAAAGGCTGGCGGCCTGCGAGGCAGGAGCGTTTGTTATAACCTCTGCTTCCGAGCTTTTAAGACCTGAACTAAATTAAATTTGAGGTGAATATTTATGGAATGGGTAATCGGAATTTTAGTTGACCTTATAATCGTTGGCATAATTGTTCTCTGTGTCAGAAAGGGCTCAAAGGACGGCTTTGCAAAAACCTTGGTCGGCTTTTTTGCCTTTGCTATCGCGATAGTTCTTGCAGGTGTGCTGTGTGCGCCCGCTGCAAACCTTGTTTACGATAAGGGGCTAAGAGAGCCTATCGAGAACACAGTTTACGGCACGGTTGCGGAAAACTTTGTCGGCGGAGAGCTTGTGGGCACCGCAGACCAGATTTCCCAGTTTATAACCGAGGGAATTGATAAGCTCCCCTCACTTATAAAGGATCTGACCGGAATCGAAGAGAAAAAGGATGCGGTCTTGGCAACAGTAAATGAGCTTAAATCGGCAGACATCAAAGAGATAACCGACGAGATAGTCGCAAAATACGTAGCTCCCGTCATTATAAGAATTTTGAGCATATTCGTGTTTATCATCCTGTTTGTTGTTCTGCTTCTTGTCTGTAAGCTGCTTTCAAAGGGTCTAAAGCTTGTGAACAAGCTGCCCCTTATCGGAAAGCTTAATGCATTTTTAGGCGGAGTTTTGGGTCTGCTTCAAGGTGCTATCGTTGCCCTTGTCATAAGCTGGGTGCTTGTTGCTGTAACAAGTGACGGCGGCTCTCTCTTTGGAATAATCAGCGCAGAGACTATAGAGTCGTCACTTATTCTCAAAACCGTTTCTACATACAACCCGCTAAACACAATTCTTTCAAAGCTTACTTTCTAAAATACAAGGACTAAAAAGGACAGAAGGACTGTAAAATGGAAAACAAGGTATCCAAAAACTTAAATATTCCAAATATGCTGTCGGTAATCCGCATTTTGCTTATTCCCGTTTTCATAGTCTTTTATATGAAGGCGGATAGTGAGCATTACGATTACTATGCCTATGCAGCGTCGGCTCTCGTAGCGTCGGGACTTTCAGATCTGTTTGACGGCGTTATCGCCAGAAAATTTAATCAGATAACCGAGCTGGGCAAAATTCTTGACCCCATTGCCGACAAGCTTACACAGCTTGCAGTTGTAATATGCGTTGCCATAAAGCTCAACAATAGCGTTTTGTCGCTGGCTCTTATGGGCTTTGTGGTAAAAGAGGTGCTGATGCTTGTGGGCGGATTTATTATCCTGCGCAACAAAATTGCAATGCAGGCTTCAAAGTGGTACGGCAAGGTTGCAACGGCGGTGTTCTATGTTGTAATGGCGGCAATCGCGCTGTTCGAGGGAATACCCACCGAAATCGCCTTTGTTATGATCTTGGTAGCACTTGCATTTATGCTGGTCGCGTTTGCGGGATATATAAACGATTTTATCCGCATAATGCGCGAAAATAAAAGGTCGGTAAACGACTAAACTTTTAGTAAAACCTTAAGGAGATACTCTATGCTTTGTTCTCGTTGCAAGAAAAGACAGGCGGTTGTTTTTATGACAACTATGGATGGCACCAGCCCCAAAAATGAGGGCCTTTGCCTAGTTTGCGCCAAGGAGCTTGGAATCGGGCCTGTTAATGATATGATAAAGTCGATGGGCCTTGATGATGAGCAGATAGAAGCGCTCAGCGAGCAGATGACCGATATGTTCGGCGAAAACGGCGAGGGGCTCGGCGACCTGTTTGAAGCAGGCGGCGCTCAGACCTTCCCGCTTAGTGCCGAGCTTCCATCAAAAGACGGCGCTGACAAGACCGACGCTAAGGACAAAAAAGACGAGCAGAAAAAGAAAAAAAGCAAGTTTAAATACCTCGAAAGCTTTTGCGATAACCTTACCCGCAAGGCAAGAGAGAATAAGCTCGACGCCATTATCGGCAGAGAAAAGGAAATGGCAAGAGTCGTTCAGATTCTTTGCCGCCGCAGCAAAAACAATCCTTGCCTTATAGGCGAGCCCGGCGTTGGTAAAACTGCCATTGTTGAGGGTATTGCACTTAAGATCGCAAGCGGAGACGTTCCCGCACGCCTTGCAGACAAAGAGCTTTATTTACTTGACCTTACCGCCCTTGTTGCAGGAACACAGTTTAGAGGACAGTTTGAAAGCCGCATAAAAGGCCTTATCGACGAGGTCAAGGCGGCAGGAAATATCATTTTATTTGTTGACGAGGTTCACAACCTTGTGGGAGCGGGCGAGTCAGAAGGCAGTATGAATGCCGCGAATATCCTAAAGCCTGCTCTTTCCCGCGGTGAAATTCAGGTGATCGGCGCAACAACCTTCTCAGAGTACCGCAAGTATATTGAAAAGGATGCCGCGCTTGAGCGCCGCTTCCAGCCCGTAACCGTTGACGAGCCAAGTATTAACGAGACGGTAGAGCTTATCCGCGGAATAAAAGGCTACTACGAGGATTATCACAACGCCGTGGTCAGTGACGATATTGCGGCACGTGCGGTAACCCTTTCAGAAAGATATATTACAGACAGATTTTTGCCCGACAAGGCAATCGACCTAATAGACGAGGCCTGCGCCTACGCCTGCCTTAGAAACCTTATTTTAAGCGAGGCGGAGAAAAGACAGAGAGAGTTAAAGCTGCTTAAAAGCCGCGAAGGCTCTCTTGCAGGCGAGGAGAACGTTGATTTTGAGGCGCTCGCATTAGTGCGCTCGGAAATTTGCAAGGCTGAGCAGGAGGTAGAGAAGATAGACCTTAACTCGCTCAAAACTCAGGTAACAGTCCGCGACCTTGCAGGTGTTATAGAGCTGTGGACGGGTATCCCTGCCTCAAAAATTGAGGAAAGCGAGAGAGGAAAACTCTCGGCTTTAAGAGAAAATCTCAAAGCAAATATAATCGGGCAGGACGGCGCTATTGACAGCGTTGCAAGAGCCATAACAAGAAACAGAGCAGGCCTTTCAAAAAGGGCCCGACCCGCGTCCTTTATATTCGTTGGACCGACGGGCGTTGGCAAGACCGAGCTTGTTAAAAGGCTCGCCGCCGAGCTTTTTGACGGCTGCGACCCGCTCATCAGACTTGATATGTCGGAGTATATGGAAAAGCACGCCGTTTCAAAGATAATCGGCTCGCCCCCGGGATACGTCGGCTATGACGAGGCAGGACAGCTTACCGAAAAGGTGCGCCGCAAGCCTTACAGTGTAATCCTTTTTGACGAGATCGAAAAGGCACACCCCGACGTTATGAACATTCTGCTACAGATCTTAGATGAGGGCAGAATAACAGATGCCCACGGCAGAACAGTAAACTTTGAGCACACCGTTATTGTTATGACTTCGAATGCAGGCTCTGACAAGGCTGGCTACGGCCTTGGCTTTAACAAGAGCGAGCAGGAGCTCTCGGGTGAAAAGGCAAGACGTGCACTCTCAGAGTTCTTGCGCCCCGAGTTTATCGCGAGGGTTGACGAGGTCGTGGTCTTTAACCCCTTGACTGCAGAAAATCTTGAGAAGATTGCCGCTCTTATGATAGATGAACTGCGCCCCGCCCTTAGCGAGAGGGGTATCGAGCTTGTAGTCGATAATAGCGCTCTAAAGGCAGTTTGCAGTAAGGCAAACGGCGGAAAATATGCCGCAAGAGATCTAAGGCACACCATTCGCCGCTTTATTGAGGATCCCGTTGCCGCTGCCTACACCGAGAGTGAGGAAGGCAGCATCAAATGCTTTAAGGTGGCTGCCGAAAACGGTGAAATTACAGTTACAAAAGAGTAAATTTTAAAGGAAAGGAGCAGAAAAATGAAAGGCACAAAAATAGTAGCTTTAATAATTGTGTTGTCAGTAGTGTCAGGCTTGTTCTGCTCCTGCCGAGGTTCTCTTTCTGAGGACGGCGCGCTTATAACTGCACCGACTCTGTTTGAGGAGCAGGACGAGATAATGCGCGCCCTAAGGCGTAGCGCAGGCGATAAGATAACTCTGGAATATCCAAGAACGGGCGAAAACCGCTCGGCATTTATCCTTTCGGATATTGACGGCGATAGCGAGAGCGAGGCACTTGCCTTCTACCGCCCCGCATCTGACAAGCTTAATCAGGACATAATTCACATTAATGTTCTTGACAACACCGAGAAAAACGGCTGGATATCTATGTGCGACATAGTCGGCCTTGCCTCGTCGATAGACAGGGTAAGCATTGCCGATTTTGCAGACAGAAAAGAGATAATAGTCGGTTGGGACGTTATGACCGATAGAGAGAAAACTCTCGTTTGCTATTCTCTCTCGTCGGGAAATCTGGTGCGCGACTATAGTGCAACCTATGTTGAGTTTGCCGCCGCAGACTTTTGGAGCGAAAATGAGGGCAGCGAGCTTATAACCTTAAATTATTCTTCGACGGCTGAAAATCTAACCCAGCCCACCCAGCACGCCCGCCTTATAGCTCTCTCAAACAAGGAGTTCAAGGTGGTTTCGAGCGTTCCTCTTGATTCGAGGGTGACAGGTTATAAAAGCTGTATAGCAGGAAAATATAACGAGAACAGCATCGGCTATTTTATAGACGGAACGATAGACGCCGCAACGGTAAATACACAGATCTTAACGGTGTCAAAGAGCGGCCAGATACTAAATCCGCTTTTGACGCTTGATAACAAAACCGCCGCAGACAATGTTCACAAGCCGACTCTGCTCACTCAAGACATTAATGGCGACGGGGTTTACGAGGTGCCCCACCAAGAGATAGTAACGGGCTACGAAACCGTTCCCGAAAGCGAGCAGATATATAAAACCATTTGGAAACAGCTCGATGGCGACGTGCTTGTAAAGAGCCTTACAATGTATATAAACACCGCGCTTGGTTTAAGGATAATGATTCCCGAAAGCCTTGAGGGAAATATAACCCTTAAAGCCATTATGGCGCAGAATGAGATCGTGTTTTATGAGTACGAGGGAAGCCTTGCAGAAAGTGTTGATCCTCTGTTTAGCATAAGGGTCAGCGAAAAGGAGCTTTACGAGTGGCAAAGCGGCTACGATGTGCTCTGCTCAAACGAGTACGTTGTGGTAACGGTCAAGCTTCACGACAGTGAAAATGAGCTTTGTCCCACCTGGGAAAACCTTTTTGAAATGGTAGATATAATTTAAGGAGGCGGCAGTATGCGTAGAATTTTGGTCTGCGAGGACGAGGATGCTATCCGCGATTTTATAATGATAAATCTGCAAAGAGCGGGCTATCAGAGCGTCGGCGTCGGCAGCGGTGAAGAGGCGGTCAAGGCGTATCTTCAGAATGACGGCAGATTTGATGTCGCAATTTTAGATGTTATGCTACCCGGCATTGACGGCTTTGAGG
Source organism: Oscillospiraceae bacterium (assembly GCA_017461245.1). GTDB lineage: Bacteria > Bacillota > Clostridia > Oscillospirales > Ruminococcaceae > SIG578. The sequence goes on along the minus strand of JAFTYW010000001.1, from coordinate 15,402 downwards.
TCTGTAAAACTTTAAGACAGCACAGCCAGACCCTCGGCATTATAATGCTGACCGCCAAAACGCAGGAGATCGACAAAATAAACGGCCTTATGATAGGCGCGGACGACTATGTTATAAAGCCCTTCTCGCCGTCAGAGCTTACCGCGAGAATCGATGCCCTATGTCGCCGCATAGGTGTTTCTGAGGCGGCGCCTAAAAAGGCGAGCGAGCAAAGCCTTGAAAGCGGCCCGTTTAGGCTCGATTTAAAGAGCAGAGCGCTTTATAAAAACGATGAAATTATTGAGGTAACACAGGTCGAGTTTCAGATCATGGAGCTCTTTATGAGAAACACCGGCGCCGCACTAAAGCGCTCGGTAATACTTAAAAATATATGGGGCGAAGCTTACGTCGGCGAGGAGAAGATCGTCGATGTAAACATCCGCCGCATAAGAATGAAGATAGAGGACGAGCCGTCAAACCCCGAGTACCTGCAAACGATTTGGGGCTATGGCTATAAATGGACAGTGCCGCAGGATTAACCCAAATAAAAAACGCGAGAAAGGGGGAGACTACTGTGATAAAGGTCCAGAAAATTACAAAACGCTGGTTACTGCGAAGCTTTGCTATTATAGTAGTTGCCCTCGTTTCAATTGAAGCACTGGTTATTGCACTTACAAGCAATAGCTATTACTCCTCGGCAAAGCAGACGGTATTGACTCGAGCAAGCGTTATAAAAAACACCCTTGATTACTACAGCGTAAATGCTGATATAGACTTCGCCGAGCAGACAAGGGCCCTTATAGAAAACTTTGCTGAGCGCGATAAGATGGAGCTTTTGGCAATTGACAGAAACGAAAAACCCATAATGTCGTCAAGCGGCTTTGCGCCGCAGTTGTCAACCCAGATGCCCGACCTTGTTGCCGCCCTCAAAAGCGACAGTGGTATTGGCGAGGTCACAAGTAAGCACACAAACGGCGAGGATATTTTCTGCGTAACCATTGCCTCTCCGTCCTCGTCGGGCGATATTCTGGCGCTAAGGCTTATGGCGTCCTTAGAGCCTACAGAGAGCAGAGTTTTTAATCTTGCGCTTATGTATATCGCAATAGGTCTTGCGATGGTAGGAATTATCCTGCTTGCAAATCTGATATTCCTGCAGTCGATCACAAAGCCTGTAACCGAGGTTGAAAAAACCGCCCGCAGAATTGCAAGCGGCGACTTCGGGGTAAGAATAGACAATAAATACAGGGACGAAATGGGCGACCTTTGCGACATCATCAACTATATGGCTGACGAGCTTTCGCAGAGTGAAAATATGAAAAACGAGTTTATCTCGTCGGTTTCTCATGAGCTGAGAACGCCGCTGACTGCCATAAGAGGCTGGAGCGAAACGCTGGCTGACGACGTAAACTGCAACAAGAGTATGCGCCAGAAGGGGCTTAAGGTCATCATCAGCGAAACCGAAAGGCTTTCCTCGATAGTTGAGGATCTTCTCGACTTTTCAAAAATTCAAGGCGGCAGATTCAGCATCAAAAACGAAAAAATGGATATTCTCGCAGAGCTTGAGGAGGCAATTTTGGCCTTCTCCGAAAAGGCAAAGCGCGAGGGAATAACCCTTACCTATAACGAGCCGAGTATGCTTTCTGCCATAAGCGGCGATAGAAATAGGGTAAGGCAGGTTTTTGTAAACATTCTTGATAACGCGATCAAATATTCCGACGCAGGCGGCACAGTTTTTGTCAACGCCAGCGAGGAATATGGAATCATATATGTAAGCGTAAGGGACGAGGGCTGCGGCATAAGCCCCGAGGACCTTCCTAAAATTAAAAAGAAGTTCTTTAAAGCAAACCTCACAAAACGCGGCTCGGGAATCGGGCTTGCGGTCGTGGATGAGATAGTCACAATGCTTGGAGGAACATTTGAAATTAAAAGTCAGCTTGGGGTTGGAACAGAGGTAATTGTTTCGTTCCCCGTTATGCAGCAGGACAAGGAGGCTTAAAGTATGAGCGAAAATAAAGAGAAAAAATGCTGTGAGGCAGGTTTTCGCACCTCGATAGGCGGTCAGGCGCTCATTGAGGGCGTTATGATGCGAGGCCCTTTAGAAACAGCAATGGCAGTAAGAACTCCCGACGGAGAAATAGTAATCGAAAAGGTTGATGACGAGAGGGATAAAAAGATCCCCAAGTTTTTCAGACTCCCTGTAATAAGAGGCCTTGTAAACTTTGTTCAGACAATGATCTTGGGCTATAAGACCATTATGCGCTCTGCCGAGCTTTCGGGCTTTGAGGAAAACGAGGAGCCGAGCAAATTCGACAAATTCTTAACCGAGAAGCTGGGCGAAAAGCTTTATACCATAATCGGCATCATCGCAGGGATTTTGGGAGTAGCGATCGCAGTTTGCCTCTTTGTTTTTGTACCTACTTGGTTAGTTAAGCTTTTTAACACATACGTTTTCAACCTCGGCGTTTTTACAGCTGCGGCAGAGGGAATTATCAAGATCGCAGTATTTATTTGCTATATTGCTCTGGTCGCTCTTATGCCAGATATTAAAAGGGTCTACGAGTATCACGGAGCCGAGCATAAAACCATCGCCTGTTACGAGGCGGGCGAGGAGCTTACCGCAGAAAATGCTAAAGGACACACCCGTTTTCATCCCCGATGTGGAACATCTTTTATTCTTATCATTCTCATTCTGAGCATTCTTCTCTTTTTGGCAGTTCCCGCCGAGCTCGACGTACTTTACAGATTTGCTCTGCGAATCGTAATGCTCCCCTTAACAGTCGGGATAGGCTATGAGATCATAAAGCTGGTCGGCAGGCACGATAATAAGTTCACCCGCATAATCTCAGCCCCTGGTCTTTGGCTCCAGCGCCTTACAACAAGAGAGCCGGATGAAAGTCAGCTCGAGGTTGCAATAGCATCCTTAAAGGCAGTTATGCCCGAGGATAAAAACGAGGCAAAATGGTAATGCGGGCGCAGGATTTGCTTAAACTGGGTGGCGAGGAGAGAATAATCGCCGAAGAAACGACAGGTTTCAGCCGCCAGCAAATGCTCCTTTACCCCCAAAAAGAAATTCCTGAGGAAATAGCGGAACTTTTAGAGAAAAGGCTCTATGAGCTAAAAGAGGGCAGACCTCTTCAGTACATATTAGGGTACTGGGAATTTGAGGGCAGGCGCTTTGAGGTAGGCGAGGGGGTCTTAATTCCGCGAGAGGACACCTCGGCACTGGTCGCCTTGGCAAAAGAGGCGCTACGCGGCAAGAAAGACGCGGTTTTTGCCGACTTGGGCTCGGGTAGCGGCATTATAGCGGCGACCCTATCCCTTGACCTTGGAATAAAAGGCTACGCCGCCGAAAAGAGCGAAAAAGCCTTTAAATACCTTTCAAAAAATACCCGAAATCTCGGTGCACAGGTAACTGCACTTTGCGGAGATATGTTCAGCGAAGATGTTTTAGGCAAACTTCCGCCGCTTGATTTGGTGGCTTCAAACCCGCCCTATATAACCGCCGACGAGATGAAAGAGCTTGACTCAAACGTATTAAGAGAGCCGCAAGAGGCGCTTTTTGGCGGTAACGACGGGCTTGATTTCTACAGAGAGATATGCAAGGTCTACTACGGCAAGATCAAAGAGGGCGGCGCTCTCGCCTTTGAGGTAGGATATAAGCAGGCAGACGCAGTAGCTGAGCTTATGAAGGCTGCAGGCTTTAAAAACATAAAAGAGCAAAAGGACATAAACGGTATACGACGCGCCCTTTGCGCGTTTAAATAAAAAACACAGCGGCTTATACCGCTTAAGGAGGATAAAATTATGGCAAAGAGCATCGCAAAACAGGTGGAGGACAACAAAAGCAGCACATTTGACAAGCAGAAAGCGCTTCAGCTTGCGCTGAGTAATATCGAAAAGAGATACGGACAGGGCGCCGTTATGCGCCTTGGACAGAAGACCACATTAAATGTTGAGGCAATTCCCACAGGCTCTCTTTCTCTTGACGTTGCGCTTGGAATCGGCGGCGTTCCCAGAGGAAGAATCGTTGAGATCTTTGGACCAGAAAGCTCCGGTAAAACAACCGTTGCTCTGCACGTTTCGGCAGAGGCACAGAAAAGGGACGGCATTGTTGCATTTATCGACGTTGAGCACGCGCTCGACCCCGTTTATGCCGCAAACCTCGGCGTAGATGTTGATTCGCTCTTAGTTTCTCAGCCCGACTCGGGCGAGCAGGCCCTTGAGATTGCTGAAATGCTTATCCGCTCAGGCTCTGTTGATGTTGTTGTTATCGACTCAGTTGCCGCTATGTCTACCAAGGCAGAGATCGAGGGCGAAATGGGCGACGCCCACGTTGGCCAGCAGGCAAGGCTTATGTCGCAGGCACTTAGAAAGCTCACTCCGCTTGTTTCACGCTCAAATGCTGTTGTAATCTTTATCAACCAGCTTCGTGAAAAGGTCGGCGTTATGTACGGCAACCCCGAAACCACCCCCGGCGGCAGAGCGCTCAAATACTATGCTTCTGTTCGTCTTGACGTACGAAAGGTCGACACAGTTAAGGTCGGCAGCGAGAACATCGGCAACAGCATTCGCTGTAAGGTCGTTAAAAACAAAGTGGCTCCCCCATTCAAAGAGGCTTATTTTGACATTATTTACGGCAAGGGCATCAGCGCAACAGGCGAGATAGTTGATCTTGCAGTTGACAGAGATATTATTCAGAAAAGCGGTGCCTGGTTTAGCTACGGCACACAGCGTCTTGCGCAGGGCAGAGATAACGTCAAAGCACTCCTTGAGGAAAATGCAGAGCTGATGGCTGAGATCACCGAAAAGGTAAGAGCCGCTCTCAAAGAGGAAAATGAAGCTCCTGCAGGTGCAAAAAAGGCTCCCGCTAAAAAGAGCGTAGAAAAATCTGCCGCAGTTTCAATCGACGCTGAGGTTGACGAATAATAATGATCGTTACAAAAATTGAGGCGTACGGCGGCAAGAGCAAGTTTTCAAAGATCTTTGCTGACGGCGAGTACATAATAAGTCTGCCGCCCGAACTTATAGAGCGCTTTTCGCTTAAAGTCGGTGTAGAGATAGACCAAGCGGAGCTCAAGAAGTTAAGCGAGGCGGCGCTTGTGAGGCGCGCAAGAGAGCGACTTTTATACTCGCTTGACAGAAGGCTTCACAGCGAAAAGGAGCTCAGACAAAAGCTTAGGCAAAACTACCCGCCGCAGATAATTGATGCCGCCATAAGCGAGCTTAGTAGGCTCGGTTTAGTTAATGACGAGGCGTTCGCCCGCGCCTTTGCAGAGCAAAGACTGCATATAAACAAAAAAGGCCCTTATGCGATAGTGAGCGAGCTTATTTTAAAGGGCGTTGACAAGCAGCTTGCCCGTGCAGTAGTTGATGAGCTTACAAGTGATTGCGACGATGAGTATAAGTCGGCTTTGGCGGTGGCTCAGAGGTACAAAAAGGATTTAGATACCCCCAAGGGTAAGCAGCGCCTTTACGGCGCACTTGCCCGCAGAGGATTTAGTTACAGCGTTGTAAAAAGGGTTATGCAGGAGGCTGCTGACATAACCTATTTCGAGGAATAGCGAAAGGAAATTAAGATGGCAATAACAGTTGGAATGATAAGTCTCGGCTGTCCCAAAAATCAGGTAGACGCCGAAATAATGCTTGCCGACCTTAAAAAGAGCGGTTTTGAGCTTGTCGGCGATGCCGCGCTCGCCGAGGTCGTTGTTATAAACACCTGCGGTTTTATCGAGTCGGCCAAAAACGAGTCTATCGAGCAGATCTTAGAGATGGGCCTGCTTAAAAAAGAGGGCAGAATTAAAAAAATAGTTGTTACGGGCTGCCTTGCCGAAAGGTATCGTGATGAGCTCGCCCGCGAGATTCCCGAGGCAGACATAATCCTCGGTATCGGTAGCAATAGTAAGCTCTGCGAGGCAATAAAAAATAGCTTTGAGCAGGAAGAGCCCATCTGCAGCTACGGCGAAAAAGAGGCGCTTGCCTTGGAGGGCGACAGAGTTTTAACCACCCTGCCATTTTACGCCTACCTTAAAATAGCCGAGGGTTGCGACAACTGTTGTACCTATTGCGCTATTCCAGAGATCAGAGGCCGTTTCAGAAGCCGAGAGATAGAGAGTATAGTTGCCGAGGCAAAGAGCTTAGCCGCCGCAGGCGTGCGCGAGCTTGTTGTGGTAGCGCAGGACACCACTCGCTACGGGCTTGACCTTTACAAGAAGCCTATGCTCCCCGAGCTACTTCGTAGGCTCAATGAAATAGAGGGCATAAAGTGGATAAGGGTCTTGTACGCCTATCCCGAAATGGTAACCGACGAGCTTTTAGATGCCATTGCCTCGCTTGACAAGGTCGTAAAATACATAGACCTGCCCATTCAGCACGCAAACGGCGAGGTTCTGAGAAGAATGAACCGCCGCGGAAACCGAGAGGAGCTCACTGCTCTTGTTAAGAAAATGCGCGAGAAGATTCCCGAGCTTGTTCTGAGGACAACACTTATAACAGGCTTCCCGGGCGAAAGTGAGGAGCAGTTTTGCGAGCTTTGCGAGTTTCTTAAAGAGAATAAAATTGAGCGTGTTGGCTGTTTTGCCTATTCGAGAGAAGAGGGAACTGTCGCTGCCGATTTTGAGGATCAGATAGATAGTGAAACAGCAGAGCGCCGAGCCGAGATTATTATGACGGCTCAGCAGAGGGTGGTCGACGAGTATAACGAAAAGATGCTCGGACAGACAGTCGAGGTAGTCGTCGAGGGCTTTGACCGCTACGGCGAGTGTTACTTTGGCAGAAGCAAATACGATGCCCCCGATATTGACGGCAAGGTCTTCTTTGCATCAGACAAGCCGCTTGGGATCGGCGACTTTGTAAATGTCGAGATAGTCGAGGCTATGGATTACGACCTTATGGGTCAGAGAGTTTGAGGAGGACGCTATGAATACACCCAATAAATTAACAGTTTTCAGAGCAGTAATGGTCCCGTTCTTTGTGGCGGCGCTTTTAATTGACGCAATTCCCAGTAACTACCTTATTGCAGGTCTTATTTTCGGCGGCCTTTCTTTAACCGATATGATCGACGGAAAGATGGCTCGTAAAAGAGGTTTAGTTACCAACTTCGGCAAGTTTTTAGACCCCCTGGCAGATAAAATTCTTGTAATCAGCGCCCTCGTTTCAATGACGGTGCTTAAAACAGGCACAAAGGCCGAGCTTGTCTGCTGGCTTATCGGAATTATTATAATCCTCGCCCGCGAGTTTATGGTTTCGGCTCTGCGCTTAGTTTGTGTTGAGCAGGGCAACGTTATCGCCGCAAATATTTGGGGCAAGATAAAAACTGTAACCCAGTTTATCACAATTCTTGTAATCCTCTTAATCGAGCAGCTTTTAGAGTGGTTCCCTGCGCTTCCTGCTGAGATTAAAATTGTAGGCGATGTTTTCTTTGCTGTTTCGGTGCTTGCAACGGTTGTTTCGGGCGTTATTTATGTAAAACAGAACGCTTCGGGCATTAGCGAAATGTAAAGAGGTAAAAAACGTGTTTTCAAGTTTGAAAAGTTTTGGGCTAATGGGGCTTAACTGCTTTGAGGTCGACGTTGAAACCGACCTTTCAAGCGGTCTGCCCGCCTTTGATATAGTCGGCCTGCCCGACACCGCCGTTAAAGAGGCACGCGAAAGAGTTCGCTCGGCGGTCAAGAATTGTGGTTATAGCTTTCCTATAGGGAGAATAACCGTAAACCTTGCACCTGCTGACGTTAAGAAAAACGGACCTATCTATGATCTTGCTATTATGCTTGCCATCCTTTCTGCCTCGGGGCAGATCGGCGAGATAAAGGAAAAGGTCGCCTTTGTAGGCGAGCTTTCGCTAAAAGGCGATGTCAGAGGGGTAAACGGCGTTCTTTCTATGACCTTAAAGGCGAGAGATTTAGGCTACAAGAGCATAGTTGTGCCTTACAGCAACCGCTTTGAAGCGGGCGTTATACGCGGAATTGATGTTATTCCTGCCTCCTCGGTTAAAGAGGTGGTAGAACACTTTTTCGGCGAAAATAAAATTGAGCCTTACATAAGCGATATAGATGCTGACGGAGAAGCAAATGACAGCGTTCTTGATTTTTGCGACGTAATGGGTCAGCAGACCGCAAAGCGCGCTCTTGAGATAGCTGCCGCCGGTTCGCATAACATTCTCATGGTGGGTTCTCCAGGCGCAGGCAAAAGTATGCTCGCTAAAAGACTTCCGTCAATTCTACCCGAAATGAGCTTTGAGGAGTCGCTGAGGACTACCGAGATCCACTCTGTTGCGGGAGTTTTGCCCGAGGGAGTCGCACTTATCAAGACAAGACCTTTCCGCTCTCCCCACCACACAGTTTCGCCCTTTGGGCTTTCGGGTGGCGGAATGTATCCAAGACCCGGTGAAATTTCGCTGGCTCACAACGGCGTTCTGTTCCTCGATGAGCTTCCCGAGTTTGAAAACAAAACGCTCGAAATTCTGCGCCAGCCTTTAGAGGACGGCAAGGTGACGGTATCTCGCGTTTCGGGAACTGTAACTTTCCCCTGCTCCTTTATGACGGTTGCCGCAATGAATCCCTGCAAATGCGGCTACAAGGGTCACCCGACCAAGCCCTGCAGCTGCACCCCTGCCGCCGCCGCTAAGTATGTCAGCAGAATAAGCGGCCCGCTTCTTGATAGGTTTGATATGCATATCGAGGTTATGCCTGTTGATTTTTCTGAGCTTACAAGCAAGAGAAAAGAGGAGTCCTCGGCTGATATAAGAAAAAGGGTGAACGCGGCTCGCGAGTTTGCCAAAAACAGATTTAAGGCTCTCGGCTATGATATCGAGTGCAACAGTCAGATGCCCGAAAAGCTCTGCGCTGAGGTCTGCAAGCTTGATGAAAACGGCAAAATGCTCTTAAAGGCGGCGTTTGATGCAACGGGTATGACTGCAAGAACATATAACAGAGTGCTTAAAGTTGCCCGTACTATTGCCGATTTGGAGCTTTCCGAGAACATTACAGAGGATCATATTTTAGAGGCCGTGCAGTATAGAAGTTTAGATCGAAAATACTGGAACAAATAAACATTTAAGGTCTGTCCCTCTGCATACACTTGTATGGGAGGAGATGCAGATGCAAAATGATGACGGCGCGCGGTCGGCAAAGAATAGAAAAACACGAGAAAACCTTAAGCGCTATGTCGTGGTTGGCTTGTTGTTTTTTGCCGAACTTGCGGTAATGTATATAATACAGAATGTTCACGGCTGCGAAAATGCCAAAACAGCCTTTATTGGATTGTTTACGCTGGCAGTTTCGCTTGTGGCGTTTTTCACCGCGGTGAATGTCTGTGTGAGAAGACTTAATGAGGATAAAAAATAAAAGCACCCTTGCGGGTGCTTTTTGTTTAATCATTTATAAATTAAATTGCTTTTCAGGTGAAAGTTCTTGCCAAGGAATATCTAAAACTTTTGCAATAGCATAAAGCTCAATGTCTGTAACAGTTCTTGATTTATCCTCAATTCTGGAAACAGAGCCTCTGCACACATAGACGCCGAGAAGCTCCAACCTATCCGAAAGAAGCTGTTGGCTCATTTTTCTTTTGGTGCGATATTCTCGAATTATATCGCCGACGATATTCATTTGTTCACCGTCAATAATTCTTGCCACATTAACAACTCTTTTCTTAAAAAAGTCTTGACATAGGACAATTATTATTGTATTATGTTTTTAATATTATGCTGTCCTATGACAAGACAAGCATGCCTTTTTTAAGAAATTTTAGGAGAGAAAATATGGAGTGCTGTAATCGTTTGTGTATCTATGAGGAAAATGGCTCATGTTGCTTGGATGAGATAGATTTAAATGAATTCGGCCTCTGTGGTCAATGTATAACTATTAGTATAGATGAGATAACATTAAAAAAACTAAAGAAAAAGACGAGAGAAAGAATATCAGCAGCAGAAGAAATAAGCGGAATATAATATAGTCTTATCTTTCAATCTCTGTACGGGGGGCAAGGGGCTTGCCCTTGCCGCAAGAGAGTGAGCACGGCGAAACGGAGTTTTCTGCTTTACAAAACTCGTTTCGCATAATTACTTTGTATCTAACAGAGATAACATAAATCTAAAAATCAAACTATCTAAAACACGCCAGCGAAACGCAATTACGATAAAACTTAGTTTTCGACGGGCGAGGGAGAGGGGCGGACACCCTCTCCCTTTAAGTCTTCTTTGCTTCCTTTCTTTGACGAAAGAAAGGGAGCGCCCTCGCGGCGTGAGCGAAATGAAAGAAGAACCTTGCTTTATAAGAGACGGAACGACACATAGGTCGTTCCCTACAAAATAATAAAAGGATTATACTATACAAAAACAAAAGCTTCCGAAAATATTCGGAAGCTTTTTTGTTTTGTTTAATCAAGGAAGTCGCGGAGCTTTTTGCTTCTGCCGGGGTGGCGGAGCTTTCTTAAAGCTTTGGCTTCGATCTGACGGATACGCTCACGGGTTACGTTAAACTCCTTGCCGACCTCTTCAAGAGTTCTCTGTCTGCCATCCTCAAGGCCGAAGCGCAGGCGAAGAACCTTTTCTTCCCTCGGGGTAAGGGTGGAGAGAACTTTCGAGATCTGCTCTTTCAAGAGGGTGTAGGAAGCGGCCTCTGCGGGAGCGGGAGTGTCGTCGTCGGGGATAAAGTCGCCAAGATGGCTGTCCTCCTCCTCGCCGATGGGGGTTTCAAGCGAAACAGGCTCTTGAGAGACTCGCATGATCTCGCTCACCTTCTCAACAGGCATATCTATTTCTCTTGCAATCTCTTCAGAGGTAGGTTCGTGGCCGTTTTTATGTAACAGCTGACTTGAAACCTTTTTAACCTTGTTGATGGTTTCAACCATGTGAACGGGGATACGGATCGTTCTTGCCTGGTCTGCAATGGCGCGGGTTATCGACTGGCGGATCCACCAGGTTGCGTAGGTTGAAAACTTAAAGCCTTTGGTGTAGTCAAACTTTTCAACCGCCTTGATAAGACCGAGGTTACCCTCCTGAATAAGATCCAAGAACTGCATTCCTCTGCCTACGTATCTCTTTGCGATGCTAACAACAAGTCTAAGGTTAGCTTCGCTAAGGCGCTTTGCGGCATCTTGATCGCCCTGTGCCATCTGCTCCGAGAGAGCAAGCTCCTCCTCGGTGGTGAGCAGGGGAACGCGGCCGATCTCCTTAAGATAGACTTTTACGGGGTCGTCAACGTTAACTCCGTCAGCGCCTTCTTCGCTCTCTCCCAAGGTTTCAAGGGGAATCGACTCTAGATCTGTGTCAAGGTCAAGCTCCATATCCTCGATGATCTTGATGTTGGAGCCCTCGATCTTTTCGTAAAGCTTGTCAACCTGCTCAACGTCAAAATCGAACTCTTCAAGAAGGTCGTTGATCTGTTTGGTGGTAAGCTCGCCGCGCTGTTTGCCAATTTCAATAAGGTCATTGATCAGCTTTGTTTTATCCTGTGCAGCCATTTTAAAATCTCCTCTATTTCTTTTCGTTTCCTAATTTTTCAATAAGTTCCTTTAAGCTCTCGTCGTCCATTTGCGCAAGCCTTTCGCTCGAAAGCGCTTGACGCCTGCCCTCAGCTCTGAGAGAAGCAATAAGCTCGCAAAACTGCTCGCGTGTTCTCACATAGCTGCCCGAGCGGGTTATAACAGATGCAAGCCTTGCCATTTCGTCGGGGGTGAGCGATGCGCCAAGCCCCATAAGGTCAGGCTCTCGGTTTCTCTCAAACTCCTCTGAAATGAGGGCAAACATCTTCTTTCCCCAGTCGGTGACAAAATCGTTTTCAGATACCGCTTCTTTTTTAAGTAGTGTAAAAAAGTCGGGGTGCCCGAAAAGCGAGCCGAGTAGCCACTCCTCGCAAACTGCGGCCGAGAGCATCTTCCTCTTTTGCGGGTTTACATTGTCCCTTATTCCGCTTTCGACGGTGAGGCTTGCTCTCTCCTTTTTGTGCGCGGCACTTTTGCGCTGATGGATTATCCCCTCAACGTTCTGTGCGACTGCTTGCGACGAAACCGACAGCTTTGACGAAATTCTCGAAATATAAACATCCCGCTCTATTGCATTTGAAATGCCCGCAAGAACTTTTGAGGCCTCTTTGAGAGCCTGCACCTTGCCGCTGTCAGAGTCGGTGTCGTATTTCGCCAAGATTGCATCAAGCTCGTTTTCGATCGCGCTGACGCTTGAGAAAAGAAGAAGCTCGAATCTCTTGCTTCCGTATTTCTTTATAAACTCATCGGGGTCCTTTGCCCCTTGAATTTTTATGATCTTAGTTCCCAGCCCCGCGCTGTCTAAGAGCTCAAAGCTGCGCTTTGCCGCTTTTCTGCCTGCCTCGTCAGAGTCGGTGGCTATCATGACGTCGGGAACGTATTTCGCCATAATTCGAACCTGCGTTTCGGTTAGCGCAGTTCCTAAGGGGGCAACGGCGTTGTCAAAGCCTGCTTGATGCAGAGCAATAACGTCCATATTTCCCTCGCAGAGAATAAAGAAACGCTCCTTGCCGCTCTTTGCAAGTGTCTCGCAAAATGCAGAGGATTTTGCGTAGTTAAGGCCGTATAGATTACGGCTTTTTACATAAACCGCCGTTTCGGGTGTGTTGATATACTTAGGGCCCTTGTCCTCTTCTGACAGCTTTCTGCCGCCAAAGGCTATAACGTTTCCCCTCACGTCAATGATAGGGAACATAAGGCGGTTTCTGAAAAAGTCGATAAGATTGCCGTTTTTGGTCTTTGTGGCAACACAGGCCGCCATCATTTCAGCGTCGGTAAAGCCTTTTTTTCTAAGGTGGCGTATCAGGCTGTCCCAGTTGTCCGGCGCCCAGCCAAGTCCAAAGCGGGTAATCGTTTTTTGTTCAAGGCCGCGGTCCCGCATATACTCCAAAACACCCTTGGCCTGCGGAAACTTTAATGCCGCGTGAAAATAGCGGGCAGTTTCGCGGTTTATCTCTAAAATTCGGTTTTTAAGCCTTGCCTGCGAGTCGTCCACCTCGTCCTCGGGAACCTGCAAGCCCACCTTTTCGGCAAGGAACTTGACCGCCTCGGGATATGAAAGGTTTTCGGCCTTCATTATAAAGGTTATAACATCTCCGCCCGCACCGCAGCCAAAGCAGTAAAAAAGCTGCTTGTCCGATGAAACATTAAAGGACGGAGTTTTTTCGCTATGAAAGGGGCAAAGGCCTTTAAGGCTTCTGCCGTTCTTTTTTAAAACAACGTACTGGGAAATTATAGATTCAATATCGCAGCGCATTCGAAGTTCATTTAAAAAATCGTCTGAAAGCCTCATAATTTCCCTCCGTTCGTTTTATTTTTTTAAAGCACCGACCAGGACTTAGGAATAACAAGCTCCTCGTAGTAGCGCACGGCGTAATTGTCGCTCATTCCTGCGATGTAGTCGCAGACGGCGCGCTCTGTGCCCTCGAGCTCGGAAATTTTCAAGTACTGCTCGGGCAGTTTTTCGGGATTTGACAAAAAGTACGCAAACAGATATTTTACAATATCCTTTGCCTTGCCCTCTTCGCTTTTTGCGACGGGGTTGTAGTAGACCCTTTCAAACATATATGTGTGAAGGGTGTCAAACGCCTCGCGGACATCGGGCGGCATCTTAAGCGAGCGCGCAGGGTCGGAAACTACCGCGTAGATCATCGAGGAAATTCTCTTTGAGGTCTTGCTGCCGAGTAGCTTTATCGGCTTTTCGGGCAGGTCTTTTTCGGTTATGATTCCCGCGTGAATGGCGTCGTCAATGTCGTGATTTATATATGCGATCTTGTCTGCAATTTCAATAATTCTGCCCTCGATGGTCGATGCAACCATATTTGTGTGGCACAAAATTGCGTCGGCAACCTCAAAGGTAAGGTTAAGTCCTGCTCCGTTCTTTTCAAGCTTCTGCGCAGTTCTGACGCTCTGCTCGTAGTGCTTAAAGCCACAGGAGGCGATCTCGTTTAGCGCCCTTTCACCCGCGTGGCCGAAGGGGGTGTGACCTAAGTCGTGTCCCAAAGCGGCGGCTTCGGTAAGGTCCTCATTAAGATTCATCGAGCGGGCAATGGCTCGCGCGATCTGCGCAACCTCAAGGGTGTGGGTAAGACGGGTTCTGTAGTGGTCGCCCTCGGGAGAGAGGAAGACCTGAGTTTTGTGTTTAAGGCGTCTGAAGGACTTGCAGTGAATTATCCTGTCCCTATCGCGCTGAAAGCCTGTGCGAAGCTCGCAAGGCTCCTCGTCCCTTTCTCTTCCCTTGCTGTTTATAGACAGGCAAGCGTCTGGCGCAAGCTGCTCCTTTTCACGAAGTTCGGTTTGCTGACGGATATTCATTTAAAGACCTCCTTTATATCAAAAATAGAGTAAATTTCTTGTTTTAGTATGCACAAAATGTGCCAAAACGGGCATTTTGGCACATTTATATTATCCCAATATTAAAGTATACCACAAAAAATACTAAATGTCAAAAAATAACTCATCAATTTTCTCAATTTTTATCGTGGCAGCGGTCATTTCAACTAAGTCGGCGCAAAGCTTGTCTGTCTCGGCCTTTGGCGAGAAAACAGTAAGGACAACGTTTTCGCCGAAATCGCTATCCACAAGCGCGGTGTTTGTGGTGGCAAGATAGGGCGAGACTCTGCCGTAAAGGTTGTAGGGCAGAGAGAGCCTTATCATATCTCCCCAGGTGCGAGTTATAATTTTAGCGGCGGCGACAGCGTCGCTGGCGCCCTTGGAATAGGCTCTTGTAAGGCCGCCTGTACCAAGCAAAACGCCGCCGAAATATCTAACGGTGGCAAGGCAGACGTTGTATATCTCCTTTTTGAGCAAAACGTCTAAGGTGGGCATACCTGCGGTTCCCTGCGGTTCGCCCGCGTCGGAAAAGCGCTTTATCTGCCCGTCTAAAAGGCTGTAGGCATAAACAACGTGGGCGGCCTCGCGGTGCTGCGCGCCTATCTCGGCAATAAAAGCGGTAGCCTCCGCCTCACTTTTTACGGGGGCAAGATATGTTATAAAACGGGATTTTTTCTCGACAAATTCGGCCTGCGCTCTTGCAGCCGCGGTTTTATAGTCACGCATAAATTACCTCCATAAATAATATGACAAAAAAGGCTGTCCTTAAAAAAGACAGCCCTTTCCTCGTTACAAACAACTTATTTGTCCATGCCGAAACGCTTCTTAAATCTGTCAACACGGCCGCCGGTATCAACCAGCTTCTGTCTTCCTGTGAAGAAAGGATGGCACTTGCTGCAAATTTCAACGCGGATCTCATCAGCAGTAGACTTGGTCTCGAAAGTAGCGCCGCAAGCGCACTTTACTGTAACAGTCTTGTAATCAGGATGGATGCCCTTTTTCATTGTGATTTTCACCTCTTTGTAAAAATATGCGGTCTTTCTGTTTCTGTCGCGATAAGCTGTGACCTACCGCTAAACATACCCCGCTAAAGTGGTTATCCGCCAAAATAGC
>JAFTYW010000056.1 GCA_017461245.1 Oscillospiraceae bacterium | reverse complement strand
AGGCATTTGACACGGGAACAGTCTTTCCGTCACTTGACCTGCCTTTTTGCGGAAGGGGACCTAAAAAATGAACGACAGAGAAAAGCTACTGAAAAGAGTCCAGATGTTTGATTTTATATTAACCGAGCTTAATCTCTTTCTCGACACCCACCCCAACGATAAAAATGCATTAGAGTATTTTGCACAGTATCAGTATCTTAAAAACGAGGCAGTCAATCAGTACGAGTCGCGCTTCGGTCCGCTTAGAGCCGAGGATTTTGTCGGCGACGGAAAATTTGACTGGGTAAAAGGCCCTTGGCCTTGGGAAAGCGAGGGAAACTTAAGTGTGGACTTACGATAAAAAATTGCAATATCCCGTAAACATCAAGCAGCCCAACCCCAAGCTTGCAATGGCTATTATAAGCCAGTTAGGCGGTCCGGACGGCGAGCTTGGAGCATCGCTGCGCTATTTGAGCCAGCGCTACAGCGCGCCCTATGATGAGGTGCGGGCTCTCTTGACTGACGTCGGCAGCGAGGAACTCGGGCACATGGAAATGATAAGCGCAATAGTTTATCAGCTGACGCGCGACCTTAGCCCCGAGGACGTCAAAAAGTACGGATTTGAGCCCTACTATGTCGACCATACAACCGGCGTTTATCCCGTTGCAGCGTCGGGCGTTCCCTTTACTGCAACCTATTTTCAGTCCAAGGGCGACGTAATAACAGACCTGCACGAAGACCTTGCCGCCGAGCAAAAGGCAAGAACCACCTATGACAACCTGCTCAGAATCATCGACGACTATGACGTAAAGGATCCTATACGCTTTCTTAGGGAGCGGGAGATTGTCCACTTCCAGCGCTTCGGCGAGGCGCTCAGGCTTGCTCAGGATAAGCTTGACGCCAAAAACTTCTACGCCTATAACCCCTCATTTGATGCACCCTGTAAAAAATGAGTTTAAAATTAAATTTAAAAAGAGCGGCTGTTGCCGCTCTTTTTTGTTTACAAATTATTTTGTTTTTTTCTCTTGTTTTGTTACTTTTTATGTAATAAACTTATATGTAGGACAAAAAGGAGTAAAATAATGGATATTGAAATTGAAAAGCATACAAAAGAATTTGTGAAGCTGATGTCCTATTATAAATGCGCTATGATGGAGATCGAAACCAAACTTAACGTTTTAAACGAGGAGTATTCGCTGGCGCACGACAGAAACCCCATCAGCGCGATAAAGACCCGCCTTAAAAAGCCTAAGAGCATAAAGGAAAAGCTGGAGCGCAAGGGGCTCGAGGTTTCGATTGAGAATATGGAAGAAAACCTTACCGATATTGCAGGAATCAGGGTCATCTGCTCCTTTCCCGAGGATGTTTACACCCTTGCGGGAGCACTCTTGCAGCAGGACGACATTCGCCTTATCACAATGAAGGATTATATTGCAAAGCCAAAGGAAAACGGCTATCGAAGCCTTCATATGATAGTTGAGATACCAATATATCTGGCACAACAAAAGCGAATGATGAAGGTTGAGGTTCAGCTTCGCACCATTGCGATGGACTTCTGGGCAAGCTTAGAGCACCAGCTTTGCTATAAAAAGGATAACGAATTTACAAAACAAATGGCTGACGAGCTGTTTGAGTGCGCGAGAATAAGCGCTGAGCTCGATTTGAGAATGGACGAGCTTAGAAAAAGCGTTCAGAAACAGAAGGCCGAGAGGGGAGAGGACTAAAATGAGAAATTTCTTTCAGAATTTGGGATATAGATTTGCCACATTTATGTACGGCAGAAACGGAATTGACGCCTTTGGTAAGTTTCTTGTAATAGCCGCGCTTATCTGCACGCTCTTGTCAAACCTGCCGTTTCTTGACGTGCTCTATCTTGTTGGCACGGCGCTTATGATCTACGCGCTTTTCAGATGCTCTTCCAAAAATCTGTATAAACGCCAGCAGGAAAATATGAAATATATCTCTGCAAGCCAGAAATTTAAGAGCTATTTTGCGCTCCGCAAGAAAATGTGGCAGGAAAGAAACACCCACCGCTATTTTAAATGCAGCTGCGGCACTCATCTGAGAGTTCCTAAGGGAAAGGGCAAGATCAAGATCCATTGCTCCAAATGCGGAAAAGATATGATAAAGAACACATAAAAACTGTGTGTAAAAATATTTCTTATAAGAGCTTTAAAAACATCAGATTCATATTGAATCTGATGTTTTTAAATGCCTCTCTCTGATGAGGGTAGCGCAGCGCCGAACGGGAGTGAATGACAGTCCTGTGGACTGTCAGAGCCGTGAGGGGACCGAGCCGCAGCGAGAAGTGGATTTTGCCGTAGGCAAAAGACGGAGGGAGAGATTGTTTTTTTTCTCCCCCAGTCATTTTATGTAAAAATGACAGCTCCCAGCTAACTGCATAAGTTCGGTTTGCCAAATCAGAGATTTGGAGCCTCACTTATCGTCAGAGGGGGCCAAAACATCCTATAATAGATTTTCTTATTATGATTTTCTTGTATCTTGATAAAATTAAGTTTAAGTGATATAATTTGTGTATCGTATTGCGGAGGATGACATAATGAAGGGACATTTTTTAAGGAAATCTTTGTTTTTACTTGTACTGATTGCGGTTTTGTTTTCTGTTTTCGCGGTTGGCTGCTGGGATTATGAATTTGAGCCTATCAGTTCTGATGAAATCTCAAGCGTAGACTTGTTTTCGACAAGCTCAAAGACTCAAACCAGCTCAAAATCAGAAACGAGTTCTAAGACTGAAACAAGTTCTAAAGCGGAAACCAGTTCAAAAATGACAACAAGTTTAAATACCGCAACAAGCTCCAAATCAGAAACAAGCTCTGAAAAGATAAACTTTTACAACAGCGGAGTTCTGCCGCCCGACGAAACAAGCTCTGAAAGAGAGATAATTTTCTATAACAGCGGCGTTTATGTCGAGGAGGAGTCGAGCGAGATCGTCGGCAGAATTGCTTACGACACGCCGACAGGAAAGAAGTATCACCTTGATAAAGAATGCGCAGGCAAAAATGCTATTGAGGTTTCTTATGATGAGATCGTAAAGATAAAAGAACCCTGCAAAACCTGCGCCAAAGATAAATAGTATAAAATAAAACAGCCGCGGAAAGCGGCTGTTTTTTTACTTTTATTTATGCTTTGTTTTTCTTAAAATGTCTTGCGATAGTTGTGCCGATTCGGAAAAAGGTTGAAATAAGGAGCATTCCGACGGCTATTGCGCCTGCGATACCTATGGTTTCAATGCCCTTGGTAACAAACAGAGCGTAGTCGCTGTTAATGCAGGCTTGCATAGTGTAGTAAATACCGCCGCCTGGGACGAGGGGGAGTATTGCGATGATCATAAAAACGGTAACAGGCACCTTCAGCACTCTGGCAATTACTTCGCAGAAAATTGCCGCCGCCATGGTTGCAACAAGCGCCCTTACAACAACGCTTGAAATAACGCCCTGCAGTATCAGTTCGGCACTCCATATAATAACTCCGCCGATGGGGGTTATGAATAAGAGCTTTCCTCGAATGTGGAAAATAAAGCCAAAGCCAAGGCAGGCGATGTATGCAAAGAGTAGGGTAATAACAAAATTCAAAATTTCCATAAAGCCCTCCTTACATCAAAAAGCCAAGGCTTGCGATAACTAAACCAGAGCCGAGCGCCATACCAAGCGCTATGACGAGCGCTTCGGTAAGGGTGTTTTTGCCGGAAATGAGGTCGCCCGCAATTATGTCGCGCATAGATGTCGTGAGAGCGACTCCGGGAACGAGGTTCATAAATGTTCCAATAATTACCGTGTCAATCTGCACCTCAAATAAAAACGCCGATAGCAGAATGGTAAGCAGGGCAATCAGACCGCTTGCGATAATATTTTTAAAGAAAATTCCCGTTGAAAGTCTGTCCATTGAGTAGATCAATGGGTAAACAATAACGCTTACAATAAGCGCCGCGGCAAGCTCTAAAAGACGCCCGCCAAACAGAAAGCAAAATCCTGCAGAAATGATTGTAAAGCCAATTAGCTTTACAATGAAAGAATATGCCTTTTTGCTCTCGATGTCGTCAATTTCGGCGATAATGGAGTCGTAATCCATCTTTTCGCTGCAAATTCTGCGGCATAGTGTGTTAAGCCTGTCGATCTTGTAAAGGTCGGTAGACTTTTCGGTGCATCTTCTTATCTCAGAAACAACTGTGCCTTCATCGGCCTTCATTGAAACCATAAAGCAGGAGTTAATGACAAAAACATTTATGTCGGTAGCTCCCAAAGCAGCGAGGACTCTCGCAATGGAATCCTCAATTCTGAAGGTTTCAGCACCGTTTCTCTGCATGCTGTTTCCAAGACGGGATGCAATATTAAGAAGCTGTTGATTGTTCACAAATAAAGCCTCCGTAAAATTAAAAAGTAATAGCTTGAAGCGGTTTGCTTGTAAAATCAATTTCGCGCTCGATAAGTTTTCCGCCGTGTGCGATCTTGATCTTGGTCTTGCCGTAGCCTTGAAGGGTTATGATGTTTGCGGTAATGAGCAGGATCTCAACGCTTTCGTCCTCAGACCAGACTGCAACATTGTCTTTAACAACGATTTTGAGCATACTGCCAAAGGGAACGTCAATGTCATATTTGTCGCGGCCGACTCTGAGATTTGCGTGTCTCTTTAGCTCGGGATCCTTGTACCAGTCAACTGCAAGCACATAGAAATGACGCGAGCCGTCAGCCTGTTCGTAAATTGTGTAGCCAACATCCTCGCCGCAGGTGATGATGCTTGGCTCTAGAGCGTTGATTGTATCAGAAACCTCGGCAATAATGGCATCGTAAAGCGGCTTGACCCCATCGTGCGAGGGGTACTGCTCGGCGTTTACAAAGTAAATTCTGCCCTTGCCATAACACTTTATAAATGCGAGGGGAAGTCCCGAATCGGTCGTTGCAATAACGTCATCGTACTTGACATTTCTGCAAACGTCAATAGGCACTCCATTAAAGAAATCACGTGCAAAAACGGCGTGAGAGCCTGCAACTGTGTCAACAAGCTTGTGGTTTATGTAGGTAAGCTTGCCTTCCTCGATGTTCTTTCTGTCGGTCGTAACCGAGAGGTGAGGCCAGCCCATAATAAGAGTTCCACCATTTTCAACATAGGAGAGAAGAGCGTCAAAGTCATTTGTATCAGCCTTGTTGTAAGCCGCAAAGGAGATAGCTTTGTATCTGTCAAACTGCCCCTTTTCAATGGGGATAATGTCGGTGTTTCCGCGGGGAGTTCCTGTAAAGAAGCCAACAGGCTCGTCGGCGGGGCAGAAGTGGCGGTAAATTCCGTCAAGCTCGCTGACAGGATAAAACGCCTTGATAAGATCCCAGCTCTGCTCACTGCCGCAGAAGTTCCAGTTTTCCTTGCCCCATATTCTTGTTTTGTTGAAACAAGAGAAACCGTCGCACCTTCCGTGCAGGAATGCAAAGGGAGCATAAAACTCACCGCTTCTTGTGTGGGTGCGGATGTAACGGAAGAAATCCTGCTGCTCTTTTAAGAATGAGCGGCAGCAATCGGAAAATCTGTTGAAATATGAGTAGTATTCCTCGATGTGAGTTATGCCTTCCTCAGTATTAATGTCGGTAATTCCGTGCATATAACAGATGTAAAGCGCAAGGCGGAAACGGCGGTATTTCTCGGCTACATCGTGCGGATAGGTCGACCACTGAAGCGCAAGGTGCGCGCCGAGACCGTTGTTCTTTTTGTTTCCTCTGTATGCACCGCGCATTGCCGCAATAACGGGCTCAAAGGGACCGTACATAAGCTCGCCGCCGACCCAGTCAAAGCCTGCGTCGTAAATGTATTTGAACATAAACGAGGGACCTGTGTGCCTTGTGTTGTTGTACTTGTTATCTCTAATCTGGCTGACAACAAAATCTCTCATTCCCTGCATATCGTCGGGCAGGTACTTGTGCTTGAAGATAGAAAGCTCCTCGCCTATAAAGAACTGCTCGCCGGGGGCGTGCTCAAAATGTGAGGTGGTATCGAGATTTTGCTGGAAATTCTTCATCATAAGGTCGTAGTGCAGTTCGCGCTCGTAGTTGTCAGAAAAATCGTTGTAGAACCAGTAGTTGTAAGCGCCGTCCTGCTCGTGCTTCTGCCTGCCCAAAAAGCCGCTCTCAATTCCGTCATAGGTCTTCTCTAAAACTTCAATAGGGGGATTTGAGCATTGTCCGTTAGGCTCGCGCCCGTCAGTAAGGTTTGCAAACTTCATTCCCAGCTTATTCATAAGGGGAACAAATTTTTCAAATACCTCGGGGTTGTATTTTCTTGTGCCTGACCAGCGGTAAACGGGGCGAATTGTAATAAAGTTACCGATCTGATTGCCCATATAAAAGCGCAGGAAGTTGTCCATAGCCTCGGGGTTTTGGTTAACATAGACCATATCGCTGCTTCCGACGATGACCTTATCGTCGATAGGCTTTTCAACGCTACGTTTTACACAGCACTGTTCGCTGTGCTCGTCACTTTTGAGTGTAAAGGTTAAATCATTTACAACCTTGTCGCAGATAAGGCGCACCGCAACAAGCCCCTCTTTTTCAAAAACGAGGGGCTCGTCGTCATATTTATAAACCTTGTCGCTCTCAAGGGTGAGAGAAACGGGGCGGTTTATCTGCAAAAGGAGCGAGAAAGGAGAGCCTGCAGTAATAACCTCGGGGCAGGAGATAAGGTCAAAATCGTGCCTTGGCTCCTCTAAGAGTGCAACCTCGTTGATCGAGTATGACGGGGCGTCTCTGAAATCAGAGGTAAGCTTTATGGTAATAGTGTTTTTGCCGTTTTTCAAAAAGTCGTCGGGAATATTGACCTCGCACTCGGAGTTTCTGTGGCAGCGCTCAAAAAGCTCGCCGCTGAAAAACACCTCGCCGTTTGCCGAGATCTCAAAGCGGGGCCACTCCTTCTTTGAAAGGTTCTGACCCAGCCAGTTGTATATAGAGCGCTGGCTTCCGCTCACACAAAAATCGGGGAGAATGTTAAAGCCGTTTGAGGAAATTATGTAAGGGCTTTCAAGATAAAGATTTCCCTCAAAGTTTTCAGCCTCGATAAATACACAAACAGAGCAGGTTGTAGAGGGAATAACAATATCTTTTGTGATTTCCTGCCAATCGTAATTTCCCTCTGGAAAGTCAATTTCGTAAACAAGAGTAGGGGGAACGGTTATGTCGTGTCGGCTGACACCACGCTGATATTCCCTTATTTCAAGGCGCATTACAAGGCGCGCGCC
Source organism: Oscillospiraceae bacterium (assembly GCA_017461245.1). Lineage (GTDB taxonomy): Bacteria > Bacillota > Clostridia > Oscillospirales > Ruminococcaceae > SIG578. The sequence goes on along the minus strand of JAFTYW010000056.1, from coordinate 8,255 downwards.
CTCTTTTTTAACTATGTTTTCGCCCTTTACAAATATTCCGCATTTCCAGTCGTCAGTAAAGTCGCCAAGCGGCAGGTAAGAGAGAACGGGCTGCCACTTCTGCGAGTCAAAATAGCTGGCTGGAAGGTAGTTTAAATTAGCCTCGCCAAGCACCTTTTTGTATAAAATCTTGGGATAATCGCAACCTTCGAGCTTAACGCAGTACTGAGCGCGGTAGGCATCCTTGCTGCTAAGTGAATCGTCGATCTTTCCGTAGCCTACCCAGCAGTCAGGCTCGCTCTTCCAGGTGTAGTGAATGTTGGTTTCGCCAGTGAAAAACAGGCGGAAACGCTTTTCTCCTACGTTTTCGGCATTGACCTCAAAGGAAATATCCTCAGAAGGCTTTATAAAAGGACGTTTTTCCAAAGACTCGGCTTTAAAAATTCCAATATATTTTTCCATAGCTTTTCCTCTTTTTTGGGTTTTTACAGTAAAAACACGGCGGAAACAAAAGTAACCACCGTGTGTAAAGTTTAGTTGTCTTCGAGAGCAGTGTCAAGCCATACCGCCGCAATGTCAATAGCATTGAAAAGCCCGCGGGTGTCGGTTTTCTTGATAACCAGCTCGGTGGGGGCTGCGTTGGGGTCGGTATTAAGAAGCTGAACGATTATCTTTCCTGCAAAATTCATATCACCAAAAGGAACGGTATCAACGATCTGCATCATAACAACATAGTCGTCATAAAGGTTTCCGTAATAAAGGGTCTTGCCGCATCTGACAAGCGGACGGCCTTTGTATTCTAAAAAGGGCTTTGCATCCTTTAGGTTCATATCAGCCATAAAAAATCATCCTTTCGAATTAGTACATTAAATTGTAGCATAAAAAATCCAATATGTAAAGACAAAATAAATAAATTATTTAATAGATAAATAAAAGTAACACCGCTTGACTACTGCAAAAATAAAGGGTATAATAAATCTCGAAAATTATGCAGGAGGCATTATGATGGCAAACAAAAAGACAGCACTTGTAATTATGGCTGCGGGAATGGGCAGCCGCTTTGGAGGACTCAAACAGCTTACCCCCGTAGGACCTGCCGGCGAGCTTATTATCGACTACTCGATCTTTGACGCAAAGAGAGCAGGCTTCGATAAGGTCTATTTCATCATCAAAGAGGAAATTGCCGCTGATTTTAAAGAGGTTGTCGGTGACAGAATTTCTAAGTATATCGAAACTGATTATATTATGCAGGAGCTTGTAAAGCTTCCCGAGGGCTACAGCGCTCCCGAGGGCAGAACCAAGCCCTATGGCACAGGCCACGCAGTATGGTGCGGTAAGGACACAATTAAAGAGGATTTTGTTGTTATCAATGCCGACGACTACTACGGACCTCAGTGCTTTAAGCTGCTCCACGAATTTTTGGTAAATAACAATAACGAGGCTGAGGATAAGCTGCATATTGCTATGGCAGGCTTCGTTCTTAAAAACACCGTTTCAAAGAACGGATCCACCTCAAGAGGAATCTGTGAGGTAGACCAAAATAGTTTCCTCACAACAGTTACCGAGCGTACACACATTGAGTGCCGTAACGGCGGTATCGAGTTTACTGAGGACGGCGGAGAAAGCTGGACAAAACTTGACGAGAACGTTCTCGTTTCGATGAACTGCTGGGCATTTCCTCAGAAGACCCTTGAGCATTTTGAAATTCAGCTCAAAGAGTTTCTTGACACCTTTAAAAACGAGGGAGTTAACCCCCTTAAAGCAGAGTTTTATCTGCCTTCGGTTGCAAGCCGCTTGATTGATGAGGGTAAGGTTGACGCTAAGGTTTTAAAAACCGAGGATCAGTGGTACGGCATGACCTATAAAGAGGACCTTGTTGACGTAAAAAATGCGCTCAATCAGAAAATGCTTGAGGGAATTTATCCCGCAAAGCTCTGGAACTAAGCTACATAACACAGAAGCGAACACCGCTTCTGTGTTTTTTTTGTTAAAATGCAGGAAAATTTGTCAAAAATGAGCGGCTTTTGCTTGGCTTTTGAGATAGGCTTTAAAATTTGCAGTAAATTCCGTTAAAAAGCAGCTTTAAAAAGGGGAAAATGCTTGCAAAAAAACGCCCAATATGGTATCATATATTAAATATGAGCTTTTGCAGTTATTATGTAAAAATTAAAGGAGGAATCTGCCTTGTCAGCGCCCGTTTTTGAGCCTTATAGCGTGCTTATGTCGGTGTACCACAGGGAAAAAGCAGAGTTTCTCCGAAAAAGCGTTGAGAGCATTTTTGCACAGAGCATTTTGCCCGATGAATTTGTTCTTGTAATTGACGGACCTGTGGGCAAAGAGCTCTTTTGTGAGATAGAGAGCCTTAAGAAAAGGTTTGAAATAAAATGTGTTGAGCTTGCCGAAAATGTAGGGCTTGGCAGAGCGCTGAATTTTGGGCTTTCTCATTGTAAAAACGAGATCGTCGCCCGAATGGATAGTGACGATATTGCTAAGCTTGATAGGATGGAAAAGCAGCTCGATTTGATGCAAAAAAACGATGCTGATATAGTAAGCGCGGCGGTCTTGGAGTTTAAGGAAACGCCCGACGATGCGCAGAAGGTGAGGAGTGTTCCGCAGTCTCACGACGAAATAATGGGATTTCTCAAAAAACGCAATCCCTTTAACCACCCCGCAGTAGTTTACAAAAAGTCGGTTATCGAGAATGCCGGCGGCTATATGGACTACGAGTTTTTTGAGGACTACGAACTTTTTGCAAGGATACTGTCAAAAGGCGCGAAGAGCGCGAATGTAGCTGAACCGCTTGTTTTTATGCGGACGGGCAGCGGAATGTATTCTCGCCGCGGCGGAGTGGATTACGTTAAAAGCATAAACAGGTTTTATAGAAAAATGCGTGCTCTTGGCTTTTGCAGCCTTAGAGAAACCGTCTTTTGTCAGCTCCCAAGAGTTATAATAGCGCTTTTACCGACTGCTGTCAGAAAATTTGTCTATCAAAAATTTTTGAGAGGATAAAAAATGAGTGTAATGAAAAAGGCAGGGAAAATTCTCTTTTTGCCGCTTACTCTTTTAAATAAACTTATTCCCAAAAAAGCACATAATGTTTTGTTTTATTCAAACCTCGGCTTTCGCGATAATGTTAAGGCTATGTATGATCATATGATCACAGAGGGGTACAATCGAGAGTTTAATATAACGGTTTCGACCGATGAGTTTGAAAGGTATCAAAACTCTGCACCCGAGAACGTTAAATTTGTTTCGCTTAAAAAGGGAATTGTGCCGTTTCTCTTTTCAAAATATGTTTTTTACAGCTTCGGCAAATACCCCATAAAGCCTGCCCGTGACCAAAAGGTTGTAAATCTTTGGCACGGAATGCCTTTAAAGCGAATCGGTAGACTCGAGGCAGGACACGAGAGGGACAAGCAAAATTATTTTACCGACGTGATCGCAACCTCGCCGTTTTTTGCTGAGGTTATGAAAAAAGCTTTCGGAGCAGAGAACAAGCAGGTTATTTTAACCTCTCAGCCACGCTGCGACGATATGTTTAAAGAAACCAAAAAGCCCGACAGCTTTTCTGATTACAGCAAGGTTATTTTCTGGCTGCCGACCTTTTCAAACTCCAGCCGCCTTAACAAAAACGACAATGTTCATTATGACGAGGTAAACCCCTACGACGTAACATTTTTGGAGCGGGTGAATGAGGCACTTAAAAAGCAGAATATGCTGCTTGTAATAAAGCCTCACCCTATGGACGATGCTGATTTGTCCAAAATACCGTTCTCAAATCTTTTTTACGTAACCGATGATGACATTTTGAAAAAAGGATACAGCCTTTATTCCTTTTTGAGCCACACAGATGCGCTGATAACTGATTTTTCAAGCATATATTTTGATTTCCTTATGCTGAATAGGCCGATAGCATTTGCGGGGCTTGACTTTGAAGAGTACCGCAAAAATCGCGGCTTTGTTGTAGATGACGTATCCGAGCTTATGCCCGGTTGTCATATAGATTGTGAAGAAGAATTTCTTGATTTTCTAAAATCCGTTTCTCGCGGCGAGGATAATTACAAAGAGAAAAGAGAAGAATGTAACGCTTTTGTAAATTCCTTTGCGGGCGGCGGATGCGAAAGAGTACTAAAACATATGGGTTTAACCAAAAACGGAGGAAAACTAAAATGAAAAAAGTTATAACTTACGGAACATTTGACCTGCTTCATTACGGACACATCAATCTTTTAAAACGCGCCAAATCGTACGGCGACTATCTTATCGTTGCTCTGTCGACTGACGAGTTTAACTGGAACAGCAAGCAGAAAAAGTGCTACTTCACTTATGAGGAGCGCAAAAAGATGCTTGAAGCAATCCGCTACGTTGACCTTGTTATCCCCGAGGAGTGCTGGGAGCAGAAGGTAACAGATGTTAAAGAATTTAAGGTCGACACCTTTGTTATGGGAAATGACTGGGAAGGTAAGTTTGACTTCCTTAAAGACAGCTGTGAGGTTGTTTACCTGCCGCGTACCCCGGAAATCTCCACAACTCAGATCAAAAAAGACCTTAAAGACTAATTCAGGGAGAAAAATAGTGAAAAAGATAAAAGAACGCATAAAGAAAATTATGCAGAGAAGCACCATTTTTCATAAGCTTTATAAAAAGATCGTCTTTACAAAAAGAGGCCTTACCTATAAGAGATTTGGCAAGCAACTTCCCCTTGAGGAAAAGACCATACTTTTTGAGTCCTTTCAGGGTAGGCTTGTTACCTGCAGCCCTAAGGCGATGTACTATGCCGCATTAAATGACGAGCGCTATAAGGATTACACTTTTATATGGTCGGTGCGAAACACAAAGAAATATGCCTACCTTGCAAAAAATCCTAATACCAAGATTGTAAAGTATAATACCAAGAGCTATCTGCGTGTTTTGGCAACTGCAAAGTATTGGGTTACCAACTCGACAATGCTGACCTATATAACTCCTAAAAAGGAGCAGGTCTTTGTCCAGACTTGGCACGGAACGCCCTTAAAGCGCCTCGGCTGTGATATCAAGAGCGAGGGAAGTAAGGCGCAAAAGCTTTCTGAAATACACCAGCAGTATCACTCGCAGGGTAAAAAGATAACATATTATCTTTCACCCTCAAAGTTCTACACCGAGAAGATCGGCTCTGCCTATGATCACAGCGTAGAGGAGCGGGCAGAGAAATTTATCGAGTGCGGCTACCCGAGAAATGACTTTTTGTTCTCGTTTACCGATGAGGATGTAAAGCGTATCAAAGAAAAGCTTAAAATTCCCGAGGATAAAAAGGTGCTTCTTTATGCGCCCACCTTCCGCGATAACAATTTTGAGCGCGGCAGAGGCTTCCACTATGACATCGGCATCGATTTCGAACAGCTTAAAAAGGAGTTTGCTGAGGATTACGTTATCCTTTTCAGAGCCCACTATTTTATTATCGACAAGTTTGATTTAAGCAGTTACGAGGGATTTATTTATGATGTTTCCCGCTATGACGATATAAACGAGCTTTATATCATAAGCGATATGCTGCTTACCGACTATTCAAGCGTTTTCTTCGATTATGCAAACTTAAATCGCCCCATTATGTTCTTTATGTACGATTACGAGCTTTACAAAAACGAGATGCGCGACTTTTATCTTGATATGAGCGAGCTTCCCGGACCTATCGCCTACAAGAACAGTGAGCTTTGCGATATGATAAGAAAAACAGAAAAAGAATTCTCTTATGATGAAAAGTATAAGGCTTTTAACGAGAGGTTTAACACATTTAATGACAAAGAGAGTGCCAAAAGGGCATTAGGAGAGTGTATTAAATGATAAAAAAGCTTAAGGGGCTTGTAAAAAAAGGAAAAAAAGCAATTGCGTCTACTCTTAAAACGAGTTGGTACTGCCATTTTTTCTACCGCTCTAAAATAAAAAAAGATACCGTTATTTTCGAGTCGAGAAACGGGCTTGACGTTGCAGGAAATATCTTTTACCTATTAAAAGAGCTTCAAAGCGGAAATTACGGCACAAAAAAAGTCTACCTCTCTGTTGATGCCAAAACAAAGGGTAGGGCAGAGGCGCTTTTAAAAAGATACAATGTCGGCGGCGTTAAAATTATCCGCCAAGGTTCATTTAAGTATTTTAAAATTCTTGCAACGGTAAATTACATATTTACCGACACCTCGCTTCCCAGAGCCTATATTAAAAAGGATGGGCAGATCTATACAAACACCTGGCACGGAACCCCCCTTAAAAAGATGGGCAAGCATAACAAGTGCGAGCTTCACTCGATGGGTAATATTCAGAGAAACCTGCTTTTCTCGGATTTCCTTGTTTACCCCAACGATTATATGCGCGAGAAAATGATCGAGTCGTATAATATTGACAATCTTTTTAAAGGCGAAATTCTCTGCGAGGGATACCCCAGAAATTCGGTCTTCTTTAATCAGAATACAGACGAGATAAAGAAAAGAATCGGTTACGCCGATAAAGAGCTTTTTGTCTATATGCCGACCTGGAAGGTTGAAAATATCGGCAGGAAAATGAAGGAGTCTCTTGAAGAGATGAAGAAAACCCTTCTTGAGATCGACGAACTTCTTTCCGAAAAGCAGGTTATGCTCTTAAAGCTTCACCCTATGGTAAAGGCTGCTGCCGATGTCAGCGGATATAAGCATATAAAGGCTTTCCCCGAAGGATACGAGCCTTATGAGGTGCTCTCCTGTTGTGATGCGCTGGTTACCGATTATTCAAGCGTTTTCTTTGACTATGCCAATACAAGAAAGAAAATAGTTCTCTTTACCCCCGACAGAGAGCAGTATGACAGCTCAAGAGGCTTTTATTTCCCGCTCTCTGAGCTTCCGTTTACAAACACCTCGACTCCTGAGGAGCTTGTTTCTGCTCTCAGCTCCCCCAAGGACTATGACGATAGCGAGTTTATTAAAAGGTTTTGCACCTATGATAATAAGGATGCTGCTAAAAATATTCTCTCATGCGTTTTAAAGGGCGAGAAAACCTGCAAAACCTTTAAACTTACGCAAAACAATAAGCCAAAGGTTCTTTTGTATTGCGGAGCGCTATTGCAAAACGGCATAACCGCCGCCTTCAAAAACCTTCTTGGCAGTATTGATCTGGGTGGGCGAGATTATTACTTTGCCATAAAGCAATCGGCTTTCGCTAAGCACCCTGAGCGCCTTGATTTTCTGCCCCCTGAGCTTAAGCTTTACAGCATTTCAAGCGGAATAAACTACACATTTTTAGAGGCCATTGCCTTTGTAATTTTCTATAAGCTTAATCGACAGAACGGCTTTGTAAGGCGCTATGTTGAGCGGGCTTATGCACGAGAATTTAAAAAGCATTTTACCGACTTTTCTATGGACTACGTCGTTAATTTCAGCGGCTATGATAAATATATCATAAAGCTTCTACAGCAGTTTAAGGCAAAGAAAATAATCTTTGTCCATAGCGATATGGAAAAGGAGCTTGCTACAAGAAATAATCAGCATAGGCTTACCATTCGCTCTGCCTATAGAGAGTATGATAAGGTTGCCGTTGTAACAGAGGCAATGGCAAAGTCAACTGCTAAGATAAGCGGTAAAAAGGACAATATCGTTGTTGTAAGCAACGCCTTTGATGCAGATAGGTTTGTGGAAAACAGTAAAAAACCGATCGAGTATCAAAAGGATAGCCGCAGCAGCGTTCATCACCCCGCGGGCATTGAAGGTATTTTAAATTCTAAGGGTAAAAAGTTTATCGCTGTCGGCAGATATTCGGCCGAAAAACAGCACAATATGCTAATTGATGCCTTTGCCGAGTACAACGCGCAAAATCCCGACAGCCATCTTATCATTATCGGCGGCAGCGGAAAACTCTATAATAAAACCATTAACTATGCCAACAGCAAGCCCTGCAGTCAGAATATAGCTTGCCTTTGGTCGATAGGAAATCCTATGCCGATAGTAAAGAAGTGTGACCTGTTTATTCTTTGTTCTAAATACGAGGCCTTGGGGCTTGTAATGTTTGAGGCAGACTGCGTAGGTGTTCCTGTTATCTGCACCGAGATGGACGGACCTAAAGCGATGCTCAAAGAGCACGGCGGTACAATGGTCGAAAATAGCAAAGAGGGTCTTTTAAAGGGATTTGCTGCCTTTGATAAAGGCGAAGTAAAGCCGATGAATATTGATTTTGAAGAGTATAACAAGACAGCATTAAGTCAATTTGAAAATCTGTTTTCTTAAAATAGGAGAAGATGATGAAAAGATTTTTCAGAGATGTCAAACGGTACAATCCGT
>JAFTYW010000055.1 GCA_017461245.1 Oscillospiraceae bacterium | reverse complement strand
TATAAAGTAAAAAATCGTCGCGAACAAAAACTGTGTTCGCGACGACATGGTCTGAGTGGCGGGAGTTGAACCCACGGCCTCTACCACCCCAAGGTAGCGCGCTACCAAACTGCGCCACACCCAGATTTGCTACCCGACTATAATATCACAGTTATTCTAAAAATGCAAGTAAAAAATGAAAATTTTTAAAATATTTTTTCGGGCGCAATAAAAAGCTTATTTTTTAGCACGTTTTAAAAGCTCTGAAAGCTCATCGGGATTGAATTTGTACGACTTATTGCAGAAATGGCAGTTAACGCTCTGGACCTTATTTTCCTTAATCATTTCATTGATCTCGTCAGCGCCCAAAGAGATAAGCGCCTTTTCAACGCGCTCTCTACTACAATCGCAACGATAAGTGCAATTCATTTTATCAAGTACCTGAGGGTTAAAGCCCTCGAGAGCCTTCATACAGATATCCTCGGGGGTCATTTTATCACGGAGCATACTGCTTACGGGCGGCATTGCCTTTATATTATTCTCTATTTGAGTTATTTCCTCATCAGTTACGCCCGGAAGAAGCTGAATGATATATCCGCCTGCGCTGATAGGAACTAAGTTTTCTCCTACAAGCACGCCAAGGCCGCAAGCGGTGGGAATCTGTTCGCTTGTTGCGTAATAAGCGGTTATATCCTCCGCAATCTCACCCGAAACAATAGGTATCTGACCTACGTATGGGTCTTTAAGACCGATGTCCTTAACGATGGAAAGTGTTCCTTTTTTACCGACTGCACCCGCAACATCGAGCTTTCCGTACTGGTTTAAAGGAATCTCAACAATGGGATTTGCAACGTATCCGCGAACATTGCCCATATAATCTGTAACGGCAATCATTGAGCCAGCAGGGCCGCCGCCGTTAATTCTCAAAGTAATTGAGTCATCCTTTGCCTTGAGCATACTTCCCATAAGAGAGGCTGCGGTGAGCAATCTTCCCAATCCCGCAGTTACAACCGCAGACGTTCTATGTATCTGCTCCATTCTTGTTACAATATCGGTTGAATCAACGGCAAGAGCAATAATTCCGCCGTTTTCTGAAATAGTTCTTACAAGCTGTCCCATAATTTTATTCCTTTCTGCAGACATACACAACTCTTTGCGAGTCATTTTTTGCAGGTTTATCTGTAAAGTCATCAAGCTTTACAGTACATTTTAGTGAATTTTCTTCAAGCGTTTGCATTAAAAACTCGTCACTATAATAATATTCGCTGAAGTTTTCACAGCTGCGGGTGTATTTACCGTTGTTGTCCTCTCTGAAAAAGTCAAGCGAGATATCAATTTGTCCGTTTTTCTCGTTAAAAGCGTTTTGCCAAACGCAGTAAACATCATCAGTATCGTAGACAAAGGTGTTGTTTCCCAATATCTCACGGTGCTTATAAAGAGTGTTTACATCAAATATAAAAAGTCCGTTTGGATTTAAAAACAGCGACACCTTTTCTACAGCCTTTTTAACATCTGCTTCGGTTTTGAGGTGGTTTATGCTGTCAAGGCAGCAGACTGCGGCATCAATAGTTCCAAAGAGATCGAGCTCCTGCATTGTTTGGTTTAAAAAGATTGGATTACCGAAGCTTTCAATCTTGTTCATTGCAAGCGCAAGCATCTCCCCGCTTGCATCAACACCGACAACATCATACCCGCTTTTTGCAAGCAATACCGAGAGAGAACCTGTTCCGCAGGCAAGGTCAAGAACAATGTTTCCGTCGTTACCGTACTGCGAAATAAGCGCAGTATAATACTCACAGAGCGCCGCATAGTCAACGTTCTGGGTAAGAGAATCATAGTGCGCGGCAAATGACTTATACGTTTTCATTTTATCGCCTCTGATTTACAGATCGTTTCTCAAAACATCCTCATACTTTTCGCCTTTTACGACTTCTCTTGCTTCTCCGTTCTTAATCATTACAACGGGAGGTTTGGGAAGTCTGTTATAGTTAGAGGACATTGAATAGTTATATGCGCCGGTTGAGAAAACGGCAAGAATATCACCCGTTTGAGCCTTTTGAATGTGGCAGTCTTTTTGGATAAGGTCACCGCTTTCGCAGCATTTTCCTGCGATGGTTACAACATCGCAAGCGTCCTCACCTGCTTTATTTGCAACCGCGGCGCTGTATTCTGCCTGATAAAGCGCATAGCGGGGGTTATCGCTAATACCGCCGTCGACAGACACGAATTTGCGAACATTGGGAATATCTTTTATAAAGCCAATGGTGTAAAGGGTTATACCTTCACTGCCAACAATAGCTCTTCCCGGCTCCATAAGAATAAATGGAACAGCAATATCAAGGGTTTTGCACTCTGCTTTTACAACCTCTGATACCTTTTGAATGTAATTTTCAAAAGGAATGGCCATATCCCCCTCTACGTACTTAATTCCAAAGCCACCGCCGAGGTTAAGCTTTTCAAGCTCAATGCCCGTTTCGTTTTTGATCTGTTTTAGGAATCCAAGCATTATTTTTGCAGCAAACTCAAAGGGCTGCTCCTCAAAAATCTGCGAACCGATATGGCAATGCAGACCGCAGAGGTTTAAGTTTTTATATTCAAGTGCATTTTTTACAGCCTGCATGGCCTCGCCGCTTTCAAGCAAAAAGCCAAATTTCGAGTCGATTTGACCGGTTTTGATAAATTCGTGGGTGTGCGCATCAATTCCCGGCTTGATTCTTAGCATAACATTTTGTGTTATATTCTCTTTTTCAGCGGCAGAGTTGATGATTTCAAGCTCGTCGATATGGTCGACGACAAAACATCCTACCCTATTTTCGACCGCATATTTTATCTCATCGGGGGTCTTATTATTTCCGTGGAAATAGATCTTTTCCGCAGGAAAAGAAACCGAAAGCGCGGTAAAAAGCTCGCCACCAGACACAACGTCAATGCCTAGCCCCTCACTTTTTACTATTCTATATATTTCCTTACAGCAAAAGGCCTTTGAAGCGTATAAAATAAGCCCATTTCCGCCGTAATATTCATCAACCGCATTTTTAAAGGCGCGGCAATTTTTTCTTATTCCATCCTCACTCATTACATAGAGCGGGGTGCCGTATTTTTCTGCCAAAGAAACGGTGTCAACTCCCGAAAAGGTAAGATGACCTTGGCCGTTTACTGCAAGGCTGTCTGACACAAACATAAATGTTCCTCCGAATTTATGAAAACTTTTTGCTGACAAGCTCAAAGAGCTCGCGAATTTTGTCTACTCCCTCGCCTGTTTCTGCCGAAAATTCAATCATTTTGGCGTCGAAGCTATCGCCTATCGCCTCTTTGATTTTTTCGTGCATCTCTGCTCTCTGTTTTTTAGAAAGCTTGTCCGCTTTTGTAAGCACAACAGCAAAAGGAAAGCCGCTGTCATTTAAAAAATCGAGCATAACAAGGTCGTCCTGCGAGGGCAGGTGCCTTATATCTATGAGCGAAAGGACAAGCTCGATCTGTCTGCCCGATGAAAAATAGGCCTCCATAAGCTCTCCCCAGCGCTCTTTTTCCTGCTTGGAAACCTTTGCAAAGCCGTAACCTGGCAAGTCAGCAAACCGCAGATTCTGGAGCTTAAAGAAGTTTATCGTTGCAGTTTTTCCCGGCGAGGAGCTGACTCTCGCCAGATTTTTTCTACTGAAGACCCTATTTATCATTGAGGATTTTCCAACATTCGACCTGCCAACAAAGGCAATTTCGGGCATATCCGACTCAAAAAACTGATCGGGTCTGCCAAACGAGGTTTCAAACTGAATTTGATTGAAATTCATAAACTTTCTCCGTTTCAGATTGTAGCAATAGAGCGAGTTTTAACATTCTCGGTAATAACCTTTTTAGCTTCTTCCCTCTTATGCTTTGACTCGTCTATAACAAGGGCGTTTTCAACAACCTCAGAAAACTCGCTGACGGGTACAAATGTAAGATTAGCCTTAACAGTCGGATCGATCTTCTCAAGGTCGGGAATGTTATCTTTAGGCACTATAACCTTTGTCATTCCAGCTTTATAAGCCGCCATTGTTTTTTCCTTAAGTCCGCCTATGGCAAGAACTCTGCCTCTTAGGGTAATTTCACCCGTCATAGCAACATTATGCCGCACCAGCATACCTGTTAGTGCCGAGAGGACTGCGGTTGCAATGGTAATTCCCGCAGAAGGCCCGTCCTTGGGAACGGCGCCCTCGGGCGCGTGAATATGAATATCCTTTGTTCTGTAAAAGTCCTCGGGAATATTATAGTACTTTGCTATCGAACGGATGTGGCTCAGCGCCGCCTTTGCCGACTCTGTCATAACATCGCCGAGCGACCCTGTTATCTCTATTTTACCCGTTCCGTCAAGCACCGCCGCCTCAATTTGCAAAAGCTCGCCGCCTACTGTGGTATAAGCAAGGCCGTTTACAACTCCAACGGGGTCTTTCTTATCAAGGTTGTCCTTTTTATAAATGTGAGGACCGAGCAGTTTTTCAAGGTCGGCGCAGTCGATAACCACGCGTTTAGTTTTAGTATCGGACACCAGCTTTTTAGCCGCTTTTCTCATAAGAGATGCGATTACCCTCTCCGCCTGTCTAACGCCTGCCTCGCGGGTGTAAAAGTCGATAATATCGCGAACTGCGCTGTCGGTAATACGGCAGGTATTTCTGTTGAGGCCGTGCTTTTTAAGCTGCTTTTTAATAATATGATCTTTGATTATGCGGAATTTTTCCTCAGCGGTGTAGCTCGAAAGCTCGATAACCTCCATTCTGTCAAGAATAGGAGCAGGAATGGTTGAGGTTGTGTTGGCCGAGGTTACAAAAACCGCGTTGCTTATATCAAACGGAATTTCAAGGTAGTGATCTCTGAAGGTGTGATTTTGCTCACTGTCAAGAACTTCAAGCATAGCAGAGGCGGGGTCGCCCTTAAAATCGCTACCCATTTTGTCTATTTCATCGAACAAGATAAGTGGATTGTTGCAGCCTGCCTGCTGGAAAGCATTGATGATTCTGCCAGGCATTGATCCAATATAGGTTTTTCTGTGTCCCCTAATGTCAGCCTCGTCGTGAACGCCGCCGAGCGACACTCTGACATATTTTCTGCCCATAGCCTTTGCAAGCGAGGCGGCAATCGAGGTTTTACCCACTCCCGGAGGGCCAACAAGGCAGATTATCTGCCCCTTGACCTCGGGTGCAAGCTTTCTGACTGCCATAAACTCCAAAATACGCTCTTTAACCTCTGTAAGCCCGAAATGCTCGCTATCAAGCATTTTTCTTGCCTTTTCAATGTCGATCTTATCAGTTGTAGCATTATTCCAAGGCAAAGCGACGCAAACGTCAAGGTAACTTCTAAGAACACTCGCCTCGTGCGAATTGTAAGGCATTTTTGCAAGCTTATTTATTTCAGAAAACAGTTTTTCGTTTGTAGCTTCTGGCAGGTTCAAAGCCAAAACCTTTTTGCGATATTCCTCAGCCTCTGAAACGGGATCGTCACCCGTTCCAAGCTCGTCGGCAATGATTCTGAGCTGCTCTCTGAGATAATACTCGCGCTGATTTTTATCTATATTTTCTTGAACTCTATCGTTTATTTCCCTTTCAATTTGCAGAACTTCGTTTTCGTGCTCCAGCACCTTTATAAGATGCTCAAGCCTCTTTGTAACGTCGGAAAGCTCAAGAACAGTTTGTTTGTCTGCGATTGGAAGCGCAGTATTTCCTGCAAAAAGCTCAGAGAGCATAAGAGGATCATTTTCGCTGAAAATGCGCATTATAACCTCTTTGGGCATAGGCGGAATAAGCGAAAGATACTCATCAAAGCTATCCTTAAGCTTTCTGATGAGCGCTTCCTGCAAAATGGTTACTGCAACGCTTCTTTTTTGTATGGGAAACTCCTTGATTTCTGCTTTAAGATATTCGCCCTCAGTGTCAAGAGAAAGCATTTTTGCGCGGTATTTTCCCTCAACGATTACGCGCATTGTGTTGGCATTGCTACCACGAATTACCTGCTTGACCGACGCAACAACGCCGACTTTATAAAGATCTTTTGCATTAGGCTCTTCGACAAGAATATCCTTTTGCGCAACAAGGAATATATCCTTTTGAGAGTGGAGAGCATAATTTACGGCGGCGACTGATTTGGGTCGCACTACCTCAAAATTTAAAATAGTTGTCGGGAAAAGCATAATTCCTCTCAGCGCAAGCGCAGGGAGGGTTATGCTCTCGGGAGCAACTATGATATTTTCATTTTCCATTAAAACAAAGACTCCTTAAATATTATCCTTTTTATTTTATACCTTTTTTACTTAAAAATCAACTATCTGCTTCATCACTTAGCACAAGCCAATTTTCAAGACATTCTTCGTGCTCTGTTTTGGTTTGTTCAAGCTCAGTGCAAAGCTCCTGCGAGAGCTGGTAATCTGAAAATGTTTCGGGGTCGGAAAGCTTATCTTCTATTTCCTTTATCCGTGTTTCCAAAGCGGCAATTTGCTTTTCGAGCCTTGAAATTTCAGTTCTTCTCTGAGCATCCAAGGCGCGCTGCTGCTTTGTTCTGTGACCTTGATTTGACTGTACCCTCTCTGCTTTTATTTCCTGCTTCACAACAGTTTCAGCCGCTTTATCGGCCTCAAGCTCTTTTAGCGCCTCGCTAAATCCGCCGAGAATAAATTTAGCCGATTTATTCCTCAGATACAGCATTTTGTTAGGGATCTTTTCAAGAAAATATCTATCGTGCGAAACTATAATGAGGGTTCCGCTATATTCAAAAAGCGCTTTTTCAAGCATTTCGCGGGCAGGCAGGTCAAGATGGTTAGTCGGCTCGTCCATTATAAGCACATTGGGCCTCTGCTCCATCAAGATTGCGAGGCTAAGCCTTGCTTTTTCGCCGCCGCTCAAATCCCTCACCTTTTTCTCGATTGCATCACCGCTGAATAAAGCTCTGCCAAGAGTCGTTCTTATGCTAAGCGGCTCGCGTGAGGGAAAGCGGGACCAAAGCTCTTCCATAACTGTGTTTTCGGGATTTAAAACATCAAGATGCTGGTCGTAATAGCCTATCTTTACGTTGCCGCCCCACTTGATAGAACGGTTAATTGAGGGGTAATTTTTAACAGCTCGCAAAAGGGTGGTCTTGCCCGTTCCGTTTGCACCCATAACCGCAAGCTTATCCCCTCTTTCAAGGGTAAAGGAAACGTTATCACAAAGGGTTTTGCGCTCATATCCCTCACCTACTTCAAGACATAGGTCTGAAAGCTTGAGCACCTCAAAGTGCGGCTCGATGTCATACTCAAACTTCATACTCATTTTGCGTGTAAAGGTTTTGGGCTTGTCAATTATCTCCATCTTTTCGAGGGCATTTCGGCGGCTTTGTGCGCTCTTTGATGTTGAGGCTCGCACCAAATTTTTAGCCACATAGTCCTTAAGATCGGCAATTTTCTTTTGCTGCTCCTCATATTCTTTTAGCTGTCTTGCCTGCTTTTCCTCTTTAAGAACAAGATATTTACTGTAATTGCCTTTGTAACTGCATAGATGATGGTCCTCTATTTCCCAAATAGTTGTAACGATCTTATCAAGGAAAAAGCGGTCGTGCGAAACGGTTATTACTGCGCCCTTATAGCTTTCAAGATATTCTTCAAGCCAGATAAGCGTTTCAAAATCAAGGTGGTTTGTAGGCTCGTCGAGCACCAGAACGTCTGGGTGTAAAAGCAATAGCCTTGCCAGCGAAAGACGAGTCCTCTCACCTCCGCTTAAGGTGTTTATAACGGTATCGAGCTGCTTATCAGCAAAGCCCATTCCGTTTAAGACTGTTTTTATCTTGACATCAATGTTATAGCCGTCCCTCTGCTCAAAGTCGGTCACAATAGAAGCATATCTATCAGAGATTTTCTTATATTCATCAGAGTTTTTCTCAGAAAAGTTGCTCATTTTCTGCTCTAAAGCATAGATCTCCTCTTTAATCTCAAGCAGATCTGAGAAGATCTTTCTCATCTCAACCTTTATTGTGCTGTCGCTTTCTAAGCCGCTATTCTGCTTTAAATAGCCGATGGTTGTACGCCTACCTATTGAAAGCTCGCCCTCATCGTAGCTCATTCCCTCACAGAGAATATTAAGAAGGGTGGTCTTGCCCGTGCCGTTTCTGCCGATTATACCAATTCTGTCGTTTTCATTAACAGCCGCAGACACTCGGTCGAGAATTTGCTTATCTCCAAAGTACTTAGTTATATTCTCAAACGAAAAAAGCATCGGTTTCCCCTCCTTTTCACACAGATACATACATAATACCACAAAAAACTATTTTTGAAAACAGTTTGCAATTATTTTTTTTCATAGTATAATATAATTATCAAAGTTGGAGGTGAGCCTTTGTTTCAAATCAACACTTTAATCGATTGCCCCGATGTTTTAAAGCGTTTTCTTGTTTATCTGCAAACCATTAAAGGCAAATCCCCTAAAACTGTTTACGAATATTTTCTTGATCTTAGAATGTTTTTCAGATTTCTAAAGAAAAACAGAGGTCTTGTTGCAAACGATGCTAATTTTGATGAAATCACCATTTCAGATGTTGGCATTGACATTTTAAAGACAGTTACTTTATCCGAGGTTTATGATTTTCTTTACTATGTGCTTAACGACAGAGGCGACATTGCCTCGACCCGTTCGAGAAAGTCCTCTGCCCTGCGCACATTCTTTTCGTATCTTACAGTCAAGGCAAACTTAATTGAGGTAAACCCTGTTGCAGAGCTTGAGGTTCCCTCGCAAAGAAAGAGACTGCCTAAATATTTAAGTTTAGAAGAGTGCATCCAGCTTTTATCAGCTATTGAGGGCACATACGCTGTGCGCGATTACTGCATTACCGTTTTGTTTTTAAACTGCGGCATCCGTTTATCAGAGCTCGTCGGCATAAACATAAATGACATTAACGGAAACAATCTGAGAGTCGTCGGTAAGGGAGATAAGGAACGCAATATTCACCTAAATCAAGCCTGCCTTGATGCGATAAGCGAGTATATGAAGGTGCGCCCCAACAACGATGCCAAGGACAAGCAGGCGCTTTTCATAAGCCGTCAAGGCAACAGAATAAGCACCAAGGTCGTTCAAGCTAATATGAAGAAATACCTTAAAATGAGCGGTCTTGAAGACAAGGGATATTCTGTTCACAAACTGCGCCACACCGCCGCCACCCTTATGTATCAGCACGGTGGAGTTGACCTGAGGATACTTAAAGAGATCTTAGGTCATCAGAACTTAGCCACCACCGAGATATACACCCACATTGCAAGCGAGCAGATCGACAAAGCGTTTGAGAGCAACCCCCTTGCAAAAATTAAAATGAACAAAAGCGGCAATTAAAACATTAAACTTACAATTACTGTTTTTTATAACGATGTCTTTTGGCCCCCTCTGACGAGGGGGGCTGTCATTTTTTACAAAAAAATGACTGGTGGAGAGAAAATAAGAGGTTTATCTCTCCCTCCGTCTTTTGCCTACGGCAAAATCCACCTCCCTCATCAGAGGGGGCAAAATAAAAAGGTCGAATTCATTATGAATTCGACCTTTAAATATTCACACGAAATATGTGGATTCTTATCTTACGCCGACGCCCGAATGGCGAACTGTAAAATCTGCTGACACATTTAAGGTTATTTCCGAGAGCCAATCGTCGCTGTCTTTAAGCTTATTATAAAGCTCGCTGTCGGCTTTTTTAAGGCGTTGCAAGAGGTAAAAAACATCGGTTTTGCCCTCGGTAACAATCTTTTTAAAGGCTGATTTTACCTCGTTTTCTATAATCTCCTTTATGTCCTTTTCCGCTTCTTCTATCTGCTTTAAATTAACGTGCTTACTGCTTATCACCGCATTTTCTGAAACGTTGCCTTTTGCCTTTATTTTGACGTTAACTGTAATTTTACCATTTTCTGCCCTCAGGCTTATATCGGTGCTTTCAGAAACAACGCCGACCGAAAGCTTCTTTCCGTTGTGCTCGCTTGTCATAACCGCATCGGATATTTTTCCGTTTAGCCAAACAAGCCCCATGGTCTGCTCGTCATTTAAGGTTAAGAGGCTTTTATAATCCTTTAAAATTACACACCTTTCAATTACGGCGTTTTCCTTATCCTTAAGGGAAATAAGCGGCAGAACTCCCGAGCCGTTTTGGTTATACAACGTAGTCAAAATGTCAATTACGGTGGTATTGGGTGCTTTTCCGCATCCCTCAATGCTATCCAGCGAAATATTGGGCGCCATACCCGAAAAAAGCTTTGCCTTTAAAATATCCTCTGCCTTTTCCTCAGCGGCAAGCACCGAGGAATTAAGCGAAAGCTGATAGTTAGAGTTCATAAACTCGGTTACCTGCCCTATTCCCTTCTCGAGAGCATTTTTGCCAATTATATACAGTCTACAGTGTCCGTAAAACACCTGATTTCCGTCCTTTGCCTCAGCATTTTTTATTGCATCAAAAATCGTTTCACCGTCAGCAGAAACGAATTCACTCTCGTTTTCACCGCCCGAGGCTTTCTCGCTGCTGCTTGGCAGATACTCCTGCAAATGCACCACATATTTTCCGTTTTGGTAATCTATTCCCATGATCTGAACTATCGCTCTATCGCGAAGATCTATTGGTGTTGCACAACCCGCAAGGGTAATTAAAAGGCAGAGGGCAAGCAAAATAGCTGTGCAAATTTTTTTCACTTGTTTTTCCGCCTTTCCTTTATTTTATTTGCTGCGATAATAACTGCGGGAAAAACAAGTGCAAGCAAGATCACCGGTATTCCCGAAATTATAAAATAATACATTCCGTTTACATAGCTTAGCCTTTGCGCTGCTACAAGGCTTGCTGTTAAAACAACGCCTGCAGTTATAAGGAGCGGCAGTGTGTCATTTTTAAATACAAAAAAAGTTTTTAGTGCTTTGGCCGATACCAAGAGATACACGCAAAGTTTTATAACTGCCATAAACACCCACAGAACCACATACGCCGAGTTAAACCGCTCGGTAAGGGCTTTTTCTGCCGCTGCGGCAACTGTGTAAAAGGGGTACATTATCGTTTCTCTGT
Organism: Oscillospiraceae bacterium; assembly: GCA_017461245.1. Classification (GTDB taxonomy): domain Bacteria; phylum Bacillota; class Clostridia; order Oscillospirales; family Ruminococcaceae; genus SIG578. The sequence goes on along the minus strand of JAFTYW010000055.1, from coordinate 62,017 downwards.
AGTTGCCGAGAACTGTAAATGTCAAAAATGAGATGACCTCAAACAAGACGCCCGTGATAACACAAAACCAAGCGATAGATTTTTTGTGACTTTGTTTTGTATAGGATGCAAGCATCATAAACGGAATTATCTCTGTTGCACCAAAAACATTTTCTCTCAGCACCTCGAAAAATCCCGTTACATCTCCCCTGCCCGCTCCCTCTATCCAAACTGTACTGATTTCGGGAGAAACAGCGATGACAACTATAATGATCGTAATAATAAGCCCGCTGAAAATAAAGCTTGCCATTCTCGCCATTGACTCGATACCAAGCCTACAGATATAGATTGCGGCAATTATTATAGGTATTATAAAAAAGGCTGGAGATGCGTCTACATAAATTGTAGAGGTCATAAATATCTCAAACTGGGTTATGCATTCTACCGAAAGAAAAAGGCAGACCACCAAAACAAAAAATGTGTATATCTTGCCCGTAGAGCCAAGAGATAAATAAGCGCAGTCTGAGATATTTCTGCCTTTGTATTTTTTAAGGAGCGAAAGGGTTGGCAGGAAAATCATAAAATTTATGAAAATCGACACCAAAACTGCGGCAGCGGCGGCGGTTGCGCTTATATTATAAACGGTAGGTTTATAGGTGAACATTGAAAACATACGCGAAATTACGAGCAATACAATAAGCTGACCGCCGCTTATCTTAGGGAGCTTTATCAATCGTCTTCACCTTCCCCGTCCTTTATTTCAGAGCCTGTTACGTTCTGGATCTTAAGCCCTTTTCCTGCTATCTTTCTTATTCCCGCAAACAAAACACTATCCGAAAGCCAGCGATAATCAAGGGGCGAGAGCGGCGCTGTCATTGGAATGTGAAGGCTATTCATTGAGCATATCTTTGCACTCACACATACACTTCCCAAAGCAATACCAAAAAGCCCTGAAATACCGCCCAAAATTATAAAGAGAAATCTAAGGAGCATAATGGGCTCGTAAAGCTGAGGAATAGAAAAGGCGCAGATAGCGGTTATTGCAACCACCATTACCATAGGCGCGCCTATAAGCCCCGCATTAACTGCGGCATCGCCTATTACAAGCGCACCGACTATGCCGATTGTGTGGCCTACTGCGCTTGGCAGTCTTATACCCGCTTCGCGCATTATTTCAAATACAAGGTAGATAAAAAGCGCCTCAAGCATAAGCGAAAACGGGGTTGTTTCCTCGGCGGCGGCAACGCTAAAGAGTAGCGCGTGTGGCAAAAGCTCGGGGTGAAAGGTTGAAACAGCGACATAGCCCCCCGGCAGCAAAAAGGAAATATAAAACGAAAGATATTTTAAAATTCTTACAAAAGTTGCAAAATAAGGTCTGTGTGCGTAATCATCAAAACTTTTGAAGTTTTCGCTGAATAGAAACGGCACTATAAGCGCATAAGGCGAGCCGTCTACAAGCAGAGCTATTCTGCCCTCATTTATCTTTCCGCAAAGTGTGTCGGGGCGCTCGGTAGTTCCAACCGACGAAAAAAGCGAAAATGGATGGTTTTCCAAATATGGACGGACATAGCTTGAATCAAGTATCATATCGAGGTTTATGCGGGAGACCTTTTTTCGTACCTCTTTAAGTGCCTTGTGAGAAACCCTGTCGGCAAGATATATAAGGCAGACATCAGTCTTGCTCTCTGTCCCGACGTTTATTGGCTCAAACCTAAGATTAGGAGATTTTAGGCGGCGCCTTATCATACTTAGGTTTATTCTTATTGCCTCGACAAAGGCTTCCTTTGAGCCGAGTTCGTTTACCTCGTTTGTAGGCTCTGATATACTACGGAAGTTAAACCCCTGCATACCGATTACAACGCCCATAGCCTCGCCATCAATAAGGATTGCGACAAAGCCTGCCATTATAAACTGAAGTAGCTCTTCAAAAGAAAAAATCTGTTTTTGCTCCTGCGACATTATGCTTTTATTTAAAATAAAGTCTACTACCTCCTGTGAGGTCGGGTCTTTGTCCCTTGAAAACTCGTTAAGAGGTTCAATAGCGCCATGGATAAGCCTATCCATACTAATCATTCCCTCACAGGAAATAAGCTGGACCTTTGTTTTTCCAACCTCAAGCTCGCGGTTATTTAGGTCCATCGAGTTTGGAAAGAGCTTTCGCAGTATAATCATATTTTCGGTAAGAGAGCTTGTAAGCGGGGTTTTGGAGCTATTTTGAGGGTTTCTTTTATCGTTTAAAACATAATCGAGCTTTCTCTTTATATCATCAAACATTGCTTTTCTCCCTGAATTTTTTAACATTTTCCTTGTTATTTTTTCTCAATGTTCCTATACATATTCAAAGCAAATTAAGAAAACAATAGAAAAAACGCGTGGGAGTAAATATATGTCAATAGTCTTGATCCGCACACTTATTTTATATGTGATAATTATAATTTCGGTAAGGATAATGGGCAGACGGCAGGTTGGCGAATTGCAGCCCTCAGAGCTTGTTGTTACAATGCTTATTTCAAACCTTGCATCTCAGCCTATGGAGGACCGTTCGCTGCCGCTGACTATCGGTATTATTCCTATCATTACCCTCGTTTGTCTTGAGGTTTTTACTTCTTATATACTCAAAAACTCCCCTTTTCTGCGAAAGACTATCTGCGGCAGCCCGCAGGTTATAATCCGCGACGGCAAGATAGACCAAAAGGTCATGAAGGAACTGCGCTTTTCGGTTGACGACTTGGTTGAAGAGTTGCGGCTCAACAATGTTTTTGATTTTACCGAGGTGGACTGCGCGATAGTTGAAACAACGGGCGAGCTGAGTGTTTTTAAAAAGTACAAATACCAAGAGGTGCAAAACGGCGACATTGGAAAAACTGAGGACAAAACAAGCGTGCCCTCCTTTATTGTTGTAAACAACGGCAAGTTTAACCGCGACGGTCTTAACTACAGCAGCAAAACAGAAAAATTTGTTTACAAAGCGCTTAAGAAAAACAAAACAGACATAAAAAATGTTCTTGTCATGATATGTGACAAGAACGGAAAATTCACTATTGTTGAAAAGGAATAAAAATGAAAAGATTTCCCCTTTCGGTTGTCATTATAACTGTTACAATCTTAGCTTGCATTTTCAGCCTGCTATATATAAAAAATATAAAGGATAGATATGAAACCCTGCTTGACAAAACCTATTCGCAGCTTGTAAATGATAACATTGATGGCGCAAAGAAAAGCCTTGAAAAGTTTAATAAAGGCTTTGAAAAGGACGAAAAGATCTTGATGTATATAGTTCAGAAAAGCGATTTAGAGGAAATTTCGTTTCAGGCAGAGGTTTTAGAGCAATATCTTAAAGCCGAGGAAATGCCCGAAGCGCGTGCCGAGCTTAAAAAAATAACAGCGCTTCTTAATCACATCTGGGAAAAAGAAGCGCCGCTTTTTGAAAATATTTTTTAGGTCTACACAAGTTGTTTTTCTGGTTCTAAGTATGCCACAATTTCGCTCGTTGCAATTTCACTTGAAGCAATTTCGCTCGTTGCAATTTCGCTCGTTGCAATTTCACTCGTTGCAATTTCGCTCGTTGCAATTTCACTCGTTGCAATTTCGCTCGTTGCAATTTCGCTTGAAGCAATTTCACTTGATGCAATTTCGCTTGATTCAATTTCAGACGAAGAAACCTCGCTACTATCAGAGGGCTCTGAGGGATTTACAGCAGGCTCTGAGGGGGTTACGGTAGGCTTTGATGAGCCTGTGTTATCCTCGGGAATGTCAAGGTCTGCATAATTTAATGAGCCTGTTTTCACAAAATACTTTATAAGGCCTTTAACCATTTGTTCTGCGATTTTCTGCTGGTTTTCAGGCTTTATAAGCTGCTCATGCTCCTCAGGATTTGAAACAAAGCCGCACTCGATAAGCATTGAAGGATAATATTGCTCACGAGTCATTTTAAGTCGGCTAAAATAATAATCCTTACTACGATTTGAATCATTATTAATATAATTTCCGCAAACGCTCTGCATAATGCTCTTACACAGAAGCTGAGAATATGAGTTGAAATATGTTCCTACAGCACCTCTTGCATAGGAGCTTGTGGAGCCATTATGATGAATGCACAACATAAGATGCGGATCTACCGACTGGAAATACTCAAACCTTTGCGCCGCAGTTGGCAATCTTTCATTATCTATTGTGATAACGGTTGCGCCAAGGCTCTTTAAAATAGGAACAACCTTTTCCCTTATCATCTGATTCATAAGATACTCTGGATAGAGATATTTTCCCGTTGTACTATCCATAAGACTTCCGGGTGCACCGGGGCTTGTCTTATTGTGACCTGCATCAACTATAATGACGGCACCCTTTAAGGTATATCCATAGGCGTTGTCTGCCTTTTGCATAGGTGCAGCAAGGTTAAGCCTTATGTCCAGAGTTTTATTATCATTTTTATAGGACGGAGTTGCACCAAAGAAGCCGCCTGGGGTTTTAAGGGTCAAAACAATATCGCAAACAGGAATCTCTACCGAGTCAACAGTTACTGTGTTCAAAACACACTCAACCTTACTGACCATCGGATTTGCATCCATAGTTACCTTACTTAAGTCTATCTCATCGGTATAGAAAATTCGATAGGTTATGGTCGTTATGCTATAATCGCCCTTTATCTCGTATTCCGAAGAATAAGTTATGGGAGATTCAAGATATTTAAAAGGAACGCTCCAGCTATTGTCAACCAAGAGATTTAAAAATCTTCCGTCATAATCAAGGGTCACAGACGATATCTTGTTATTTTTCTTTTCAATCTGACCTAACGATTTGGTATCCTTTGAGTAAATTCTGTGGCCAGACATAAGCTTGTAATACTTAAAGGTTCCGTCAGAATTTGTAAAGGTTAATTCATTACCGACAACAAAGTCAACCGTTCCTGCAGGAAGCGGATAGCAGTTGGGCTGGGACTGGTCGTTAAGTCTGTCTGTCGGGAAGGTTTCGGCATACTGCTCGGTTATCTGTATTGCAGGAAGTACCTGCCCAACAGGTTTGGGTTTTGCGTAAACCTTTACGCTTGCGCCTGTCAAGCTCTCGCTGTAGCCCTGCCAAGATGCAGTTACAGTTATTGCGCCGAGGCTCTGAACAGTTTCGATAGCGGCGGGAACTTTATATGCACCCTCGAAATTTACATAGTTTGAATTTACTGTTTCTTCCGAAACGTCCTCTGCCTTTTGCTCCTTTAATGTAACCGTTGCACCATTGATTTTAGCGGTAACAGTAGATCCTGCAAACGCCTTTGCAGAGATGGTTATGTTGGTTTCACCGTCGACCTCAAGGGTTCCTGTGGGGGTAATGCTCTCTAAGAGCTTGACCTTTCTTAAAACTGTATATGTAACTGTTGCGCCCTTATGGCTTATTTTAAAGGTGTTTGTGCCGATCTCGAGTGCAGCATCGAGCGAGAAATATCCCTTTTCAGTCACTTCAATGTTTTGACCGTTAAAGGTAGTTTTAAAATTGGGATCAGTTGCACCCGCAAAAATAATTGTGCTGTCATATGTTGTAATATTATTTGAGGTAGGGCTGGACATTTTAAGTTTGCTGAAAACAAGTGTGTCCTTGATCTGATTGTCAAAGTATTTTAAGAGCAAAGTCGTGCTTCCCTCTTTATCCGCTACGAGCGAGGAAAGCGAGTCAAAAACGCTGCCAAGGTAGGTCTTTAAGCCTTTAAGCTGACTCACCTGACGGATAAGCTGGTCGGGGCTTGCAAACTCACCGGGGCCGACTAGAAGCTTGCTTGAGGCGTGAATGTTGTAAAATGCAATATCTGCCTGCGAGCAAAGGGTCGTCCACCAATCTGCTATGACCTTAAAATTAGTGTTGACGCTATCGGTAGGCATCAGATTTTCGACCATTACAAAGTTGAATTTCTCATTTAAAACAAAATCTCTTGTATCGGCATATCCGTCTACAAAGCTCTCATAGCTCGCTGAGGTCTTGCTACCCTTTTGGTTGGTGGTATTGTTTGCCCAAACGCTGCTTGCTAAAAGGCCTATCTGGGAAACCTTGTTGTTCTGCCTTACAGCATTTCTTGCAAAGCGAATATTCTCGGTAACATTTGCACGCAGGAAATCACCGGTATCTCTGCCGTTTGCATTAGCCTCAACAAAGGCTTTCATGCTGTCGCTGAGAGAAACGGTATAGTCATCAAATATTATTGCGGAAGGCTGATATTTTTTAGCAAAGGCCTCTGCCCTTTTTGTTGTTTTTTCGGTTGTAGCTACCGAAAAATCAGATATCTCGGTTATCTTTCCGTCCTTTTCATCGGCAAAAACGGGATATACAACGTATGTGTATATTTTTTTACTCTTAGCAGCCTCCAAGGCATACTTGAGAATATCAAAATCGGCGTTTACGGCTTTTAGCTCGCTATCCTCAAAAATAACGCCGTATGTAGTGCTTGTAAAGATAACAACGCTGTTAAACTTAAGCTTTTCAACCGAACTAAGCGCCGTGTCGATCTGCTTTTTGATCGTTTCAGCGCTATCGGTATTCTTTAAAAGAAAATCCTGCCCCGGTTTTAAGTAAACCGCTCTAAGTTCTTCGGGAACATCAAAGTTTGTTCCCTCGTCGGTTTCGTAAATAACTGTATCAGAAGATATTTCACTTTCGGTTTGAGCTACTGAGGATGAGGTTATTTCTTTCTCGGGGATAGACGAACTAGGCAACGAATTATTCGCATTTGGCGACGAAAAGCGAACGATAAGCGCCGCTGCAACTCCAATAACTGCCGCCGCCGAGAAAATGCCTGCAATTATGGCCGCAAGCTTTCCGTCTGAAATACCTTTTTTAATAATCCTCATCTTTTTTTACATCCTTTTATATTACTTTAAAGCCTCTTTAAGCTTTTGCATTTCGTTTTTTGCCTGAGATACCGCATTCTCGACATAGTCGTCTGAATTTGAGAAATATCCGTCTACATTAAATACATACTGATAGCTATACAAAAACACTCCGCCGCACTTTTTAAGCGAAAGGCTATCTGCACATTGGCGAGCCAAAATGTTGCTTGATGCTGTGTCCTTAGTCTGCCAGCCGTAAGCGCCGCAGCCCTCAGGATCAAGCCTGTGCTTTTCGCGGTTTTTGCTTGTGCAGGCCCAATAATCTTCCTTATATCCTATCTTATACGGCGCAAGACCTACCATAAGCTTAACATTTGACGCGGTAACCATACTGTTCCAGGTGCTTAATGCCTTTGAAAAGCTTGTAGATTCGCTATCATAGTTATAGTAGTTCTGTGGACAGATATAGTCTATATATCCGTTGCTCGAGCACCAGAGCTTTACATCGGCGTAAAGCTTATTCATATCGTTATCAACATTTGCGTCGGGGCTGATGCCGAAAACGATATTTGAATTTTTCTTTTTAACCGCATCGTAAACACTCTTAACAAGGCTACTGACACAGCTTTTTCTGAAATCAGCAAGCGCTTTACCACCGCCATACTGCGAGAATGTTGCGCTATCAAAGGAAGCGTCAGTTGTCGGATAAAAATAATCGTCAAAATGAATTCCGTCAACATTATAATTATTCAGAATTTCATTAACGCCGTTTATTATAAGTTCTCTGACCTCAGGCTCACCCGGGTTATAGTACCAGCGGTCACTTACATTTACTATATATCTGCCTTTTTTAGAGCTATCGTTATACCATTTCATAAAGATTGTGTCTGACGGAACGCTTGAAACCTGAGTGTTTAAAAAAGTTCTAAAGGGATTTATCCAAGCATGAAAAGACAGATTGTATTTATGGGCAAGCTCAACCATAATTTTAAGCGGATCATACCCTGGATCTTTGCCGACACCCGAAACCATCTGCGACCAGGCAAAATATTCCGACGGGTAAGCCGCGTCGCCAAACGCACGAATTTGGCAAATCAGAGTATTAAGACCGAAATCGACTGCATTTTTACAGACATTTTCAAAGTTGGCTCGAAACGAGCTCTCATTCCTCTTTGTCATTATACCTGCAAAATCAATATATGAGATCCATACTGCCTTAACTGTATCGTAATTTACAGTTTTATTGCTACCAGAGCTTGACACAGTGGATGAGGTCGAAGGAGTTGTTGTGGTCTGCTGAGAGGAACTTTGCGAGGACGATTGCACAGAGGATGTTGTAACAACCACAGAGGATGTTGTAACAACCACAGAGCTTTGTTTTGAAGAAGTAGAGCTTTGTTTTGATGAGGTTGAACTCGGCTCTTTTGATGACGATGGCTCTTTTGAGCTTATCTCTGATGACGGAACAAAAGACTCAAGCTCAGCCGAAATATCAGAAAAGCTCAGACTTTCATTATAATCGGGATATTCGTTATCAAAGTCGCTTGTTGTTCCTATCACAAGCTGCTCAGACTCTGTAACCCCCGAGCTTATGCTGCCCATTTTATCGCCGCCGCAAGCTGACAGGACACCAAGGATGCAAAGGACTGCGAGCAAAAAAGCTGTTGCTTTAATTTTCATAGTCAAGTTACCTCTCCTATTTTTAAGGCTTGTCTATAATTTCTATGTAGATTTTCTGATTTATATTCCGTTTACAGTTTCACAAAAAACAAGTTATATACATTATAACACATATTAAATTATTTTTCTACCCTATTCTGCTTTTTTCTTTACTGGATATTTTTTCAAATATTTATGAATAATTGAATAATTTCCCCATTTTCTTTAAATTAAATGAAAAAAAAGTCAATTTTTTAATAAAAACATATTGACAAGTAAATGTTTTCGGCGTATACTTTTGAATATAGATTTTAGGACTTTAAAGCGATAAAGTGTTTATCGTTTTTAAGTCACACAAAAAAGGAGCGAAAATTATGAAAAAAATCCTTAGCATTCTCCTTGCTGCTACAATGATCAGTTGCTTATTTGCAGGCTGCAACGGCGGCGAGAAAAAAGACGTTTTAAAAATCGGTGTTCTCCAGCTTACAAAGCACGTTGCTCTTGACGCTGCTTACGAAGGCTTTGCTGACGGTCTTGAAGAGGCCGGATACAGCGAAGAAGCAGGCAACATTGAGCTTAACTACAATGTTGCAACCGGTAAGCCCGACGAGTGCGCTACCATTGCTGACCAGCTTGTAAGCGCAGGCAGCGACCTTATTCTTGCTATTGCAACCCCCGCTGCTCAGGCAGTTGTAAACAAGACCACCTCTATTCCCATTCTTGTTACCGCTGTTACCAATCCCGACGGCGACTGCCCCGGGCCCAACGTTTCGGGTACCTCCGACCTCGGTCCTATCGAAAGACAGGTTCAGTTTGCTAAAGAGCTTGATCCCGATATGAAGACCCTCGGTATTCTCTACACCTCAAGCGAAGCAAACTCTGTTTTCCAGGCAGGTCTTGCAAAGGCTGCTGCTGACAAACTCAACATTCCTTATAAGGAGTACACCGTTACTGCTGCTACAGAGCTTCAGTCCACAGTTGAGGGCATGAAGGGTCAGGTCGATGTTTGCTGGATCCCCACTGACAACGTATGTGCTTCAAATATGCCCATCATCTGCGACGCCGCCAAGGCTGCTAATGTTATGACTGTTTGCGGCGAAAGCGGAATGGTAAACACCGGTGGACTTGCAACAGTTGGTGCTGTTGACTACTACGAGCTCGGCAAGCAGACCGCTGCCATGGCTGTTAAGATTCTCAAAGGCGAGGCTACTGTTGCTGACCTCGACATCGAGTTCCAGGCTGCAGGCGAGGATGCTGAGATCATCATCAACGAGGATGTTGCAAAGAATTACACTATTCCCGACTCCATTCTCAGCAAGGCTACAAAGGTTAAGACTGCTACAGCTGAATAATCTTTAAATTACACAACTAATATGCAAAACGGCAGAGTTTATCCTCTGCCTTTTGTGTTATATTAAATATGTAAGGAAACTGTCAAATGAACATTTTAACTTGGTTTGAAAGCAATATTATCACCGTTCTCAGCCTTGAGGGCGCCATTGCTCAGGGTATTATCTGGGGCATTATGGCAATCGGTGTTTATATTACATACAGACTTCTGGATTTCTCCGACCTGTCTGTTGACGGAACCCTGGGATTTGGCGCAGCGGTTTCGGCTATTTTGATCACTCAAGGAATGGACCCTTATTTGAGCCTCTTGATTGCTACCATAGCAGGCGGACTTGCAGGACTTGCAACGGGAATTTTCAACACAGTCTTTAAGATTCCCCCTATTCTTTCTGGTATTCTGACTATGATCGGTCTTTACTCTATCTCAATAAGAGTTATGAAGGGCTCGTCAAACATTGCGCTGTTCCAGTACAAGAGAATTACAACCCCCTTAAACGATTGGCTTGTAAGCCTCGGCGTTGCTGAAAACGCCGTTACAAACCTTTCTACGCTCATTATCGGTGTTGTTTTTGCAGGAGCGCTTATCGGTATTCTCTATTTCTTCTTTGGAACAGAGTTCGGTACCGCAATCAGAGCTACCGGTTCAAACGCCAATATGTCCCGTGCGCTTGGCGTTAACACCGATTTGATGAAGGTTGTTGCTCTTGTTATCTCCAACGCTCTCTTTGGTCTTTCGGGTGCGCTCATCGGTCAGACACAGGGTGCTGCCGACGTTCAGCTTGGACAAGGCGCAATCGTTATCGGTCTCGCATCCATTATCATCGGTGAGGTTATTATGTGCCGCAAGGACCACAGCTTCTGGTACAAGCTTTGCGCTGTTATAGTCGGCTCTATCATATACAGAATCATCTACGCTCTTACAATTGCTCCGCTCGGACAGAGCCTAAATCTTAGAGCATACGACACAAAGCTTATCACCGCACTTATTATTGCCATCGCTCTTGCTATTCCCGTTATCCGCAAATCTCTTGCAGAGCGCCGCTTGCGCAAGGCAAATGACAAGAAATTTACCAATGTAGGAGGTAATGAAAATGCTTAACTTGTATGGTATTGAAAAGACCTTCAACGTTGGAACTGTAAACGAGAAAAAAGCCCTAAACGGAATTGATTTCACAATAAATGACGGTGATTTTGTTACCGTTATCGGCGGTAACGGCGCAGGTAAGTCTACCCTGCTTAATATTATCTCTGGCGTTTATATGTCAGATGCGGGCAAGATAGTTATCGGCGACGAGGACGTTACAAATAAGAAGGAGCACCAGAGAGCAAAGCTGCTCGGCAGAGTTTTCCAAGATCCTATGATGGGAACTGCCGCTGATATGAGCATCGAGGACAACATGGCTATGGCATACCGCAGAATTAAAAGGCGTGGTCTTGTCTGGGGAATTACTGCTAAGGAAAAGGTTAAGTACAAGGAGCTTGTTGCAACCTTGGGACTTGGTCTTGAAGGCAGAATGACCTCTAAGGTTGGTCTTCTTTCGGGCGGTCAGCGCCAGGCCATCACACTTTTGATGGCGACCCTTGAAAAGCCCAAGCTTCTGCTCCTTGACGAGCACACAGCGGCGCTCGACCCCAAGACTGCCGCAAAGGTTCTTGACATTACAAATGATATTGTAAGCGAAAACAAGATCACAACGCTTATGATCACCCACAATATGAGAGATGCAATTCGCCTTGGAAACAGGCTTATAATGATGCACGAAGGCAAAATTATTTACGAGGTTTCTGGCGAGGAAAAACAGAAATTGCAGGTTTCAGATTTGATGGAGCTTTTTGCAAAGGCAAGCAACGGCGAATTTGCAAACGACAGACTGCTTTTAGGATAAAGATAAAGATAAAGATAAAGATAACCGTAAAAACGGTGGGCATTAAACCCGCCGTTTTTATTTTGGAATTACTTTATAACAAATTTACCGTCCTCAAAGGTGCAGAGAGCGCTCTGCCCTTCTTTGAGTTCTCCTAAAAGTATTTTTTCTGAGATCATATCCTCGATCTGAGAGGTTATTGCACGTCTTAGCGGTCTTGCGCCGTAAACTGCATCAAAGCCTTTGTCTGCTATTGCATTTACCGCTTCATCAGCAAAGCTTATATCAATTCCAAGAGCTTTGGTGCGCTCAGCAACGCTTGCGAGCATATTCTTAGCAATATCTCTGATATTTTGCTGGCTGAGCTTGTGGAAAACTATAATATCGTCAACACGGTTTAAAAACTCGGGACGGAAGGTCTTCTTAAGCTCGCCCATAACGTTATCCTTAATCTTCTCCTCATCAGCCGCCGACGAATCCGCGCCTGCAAAGCCGAGAGCCTTTACATTCTCTGTAATCATTCTTGCGCCAACGTTGGAGGTCATAATTATAACGGCATTTTTAAAGTTTACCTTTCTGCCGTGCGAATCGGTAAGCTGGCCGTCGTCAAGGATCTGCAGAAGAATATTGAAAATGTCGGGGTGCGCCTTCTCTATCTCGTCAAACAAAACTACTGTATAAGGATTTCGTCTGATCTTCTCGGTAAGCTGACCGCCGTCGTCAAAGCCGACATATCCCGGAGGCGATCCGACTAAGCGGGAAACGGTGTGCTTTTCCATATACTCCGACATATCAAGGCGAAGCATTGCATTTTCGTCACCAAAAAGTCCCTCAGCGAGCGCTTTACAAAGTTCGGTTTTACCGACACCTGTAGGACCAAGGAATATAAACGAGCCGATAGGGCGCTTGGGGTCTTTGAGTCCTACCCTGCTTCTGCGAACTGCCTTGGCAATTGCAGAAACAGCATCGTCCTGACCTATAACACGCTTATGGAGAGTTTCCTCTATCTTTAAAAGTCTTTCGCTTTCCTCTCGGCTAAGCTGAGAAACAGGAATACCGGTTGACTGAGCAACTATCTGGGCAACGTCCTGGGTAGTTACCTCGCTCTTTTCCTTCTCAGTTCCCTCCTGCCAACTCTTTTTAGCCTCGGCAATTTGTGCGTTTATCTCGTTTTCCTCATCGCGAAGGCGAGCAGCACGCTCAAAATCTTGAGTGTTGACTGCCTCAGCCTTTTCAAGCGAGAGCTGCTTTACCTTGTCCTCAAGCTCTTTGAGGTCTGGCGGCGCCGTAAAGTTCTTAATCTTTACACGCGACGCCGCCTCGTCAATAAGGTCGATTGCCTTATCGGGCAGAAAACGGTCGTTAATATACCTTGCAGAAAACTTAACTGCAGCTTTTATGGCGTCATCAGTAATCTTAATTTTATGGTGAGCCTCGTATTTATCGCGCAGACCAAACAAAATCTGCACAGCCTCCTCCTGCGAGGGCTCTTCAACCATTACAGGCTGAAATCTTCGCTCTAAGGCGGCATCCTTTTCGATGTGCTTGCGGTACTCATTTATTGTCGTGGCGCCGATAAGCTGAATTTCTCCGCGAGAAAGCGAGGGTTTTAAAATATTTGCTGCGTCAACCGCGCCCTCTGCAGCACCTGCACCTATAAGGGTGTGAATTTCATCGATAAAGAGGACTACATCTCCTGCCTTTTTAACATCAGCAAGAACCTTTTTAACTCTATCCTCAAAATCTCCGCGGTACTTTGTTCCTGCAAGCATCCCTGTAAGGTCAAGGGTCACCACCCTTTTATTTTTTAGTATCTCGGGCACTTCACCTGCGACTACCTTCTGTGCGAGTCCCTCTGCAATGGCTGTTTTGCCAACACCCGGCTCGCCGATAAGGCAAGGATTGTTTTTTGTTCGTCTTGAAAGTATCTGTATGACCCTTTCAATCTCTGTTTCTCTGCCGATAACAGGGTCAAGCTCGCCGTTTCTGGCCGAAACTGTTAGATCCCTTGAAAATTCGTCGAGAGCCTTGGTGTTGCTCCTTGATTTAAAGGATTTTCTGCCGCTTTGCGCAGTAGGCTCGCTGTTTTCGCTATTTCCCTCGGCACCTATCGCTTCAATCAAGTCCTTTTTCAAATCTGCGGCGTTAATATTAAACACCTCAAGGTATTTTACGGCGTAGCAGTCCTGCTCATTTATAAGTGCCAAGAGCAGATGCTCTGTTCCGACATACCCGTGTCCCATCTTTCTTGCCTCAAGAACGGCAGATTCGAGAATTCTCTTTGTGCGCGGGGTAAAGTCAGCGGGAGAAAGCGAGGACTGCATTCCCTTTCCAATATCAGCCTCAAGCTGTTCCATAAAATCAACGTAATTAAGTCCACCGTCGCGCAGCAGCTCTGATGCCGCCGAATCCTCCTCCTTTAAAAATCCGCCGAGAAGATGCTCGCTGCCGATATATGTGTGTCCCATTTCCTCTGCAAATTTGATTGCAGCGTTAAGGGTCTTATTAGCTTTTTGAGTAAATCCGTTAAATACAAACATCTGTTACCTCCTATTTAACTAATTTTTCTCTTACAAACTCTGCTCTGAGCCTATCCCTTTCCTTAGAATCGGGGCTGCCGCCGAGTTTTTCGCAAATTGAGTATGCTCCTGTTTCAAAAAGGAGCGAATTCAAAACCGAAACATCAATTTTAAGCACACCGAGCGAGGCGCCAAGTCTTAAGAGCGACGAAAGGCGCAAAAGCTCGTCTGTTGAAACAAGCCTTGCATTTGACAAGAGGCCAAGCGCCCTGTATATCTGGTCGTCGGTTGAGAGAGTGTCTCTCTCGTAAGCAGATTTTCTGAGGCTCTGCTCTTGACGGATAACCTGATTTACAATGCTCATAAGGTTGTCGATGGCATTCTGCTCAGAGATGCCAAGGGTTACTTGATTTGAGATCTGATAAAGCGCACCTCTTGAATTTGAGCCCTCACCCATTGAGCCACGAACAGTCATTCCAAGCTTGGAAACGGTGTTTGCAAGGTTTTCAATCATTCTGTTTGACTCCATCATAGGCAGGTGAAGCATAACCGAAGCTCTAAGCCCTGTTCCAAGATTTGTGGGACACTGGGTAAGATAGCCCAGAGTCTCATCAAATGAAAAGCTAAGGCTTTTATCAAGGTAGCTGTCGATCTCACTTGCAATTTTAAGGCAGACGGGAAGGTCTGAGCCTGCCGATAGAACCTGGATTCTGATATGGTCCTCTTCGTTTACGAAAACCGCAACACTCTCATCCTCAGAGATAAAAAGCGCTCTGCCCTTTCTATTAGCCGCAAATTCGGGGCTTATGATGCGGCGCTCTGCCATTGCGTTTGCTGTAATATTATCGAGCTTTTCCATATCAAGCATTTTAAGGGTTATGTCTTTTGCAAACTTTGCCTTTTCCAGCGCCTTTCCAACTCTCGAAATGACATCCTTTTTCTGCTCGTCGGTCATTCTGTTAGGGAAAGGAATGTCCGAAAGGTTTCTTGCAAGGCGAATTCTTGTGCTTACAACAACGCCCTGCTCATTAGTTTTATTGTCTTTTTCAAACCATTTATTCATTTTACCTCTCCCCTTTCTTAAAGTGAATTTTTAAGGCTTGCAATTTCGTCGCGAATTTCTACAGCCTTTTCAAAATTCTGTTCGTCTACGGCCTTTTTAAGCTCTTTTTCGAGTTCTGCAATCTTATTCTTAAGTGAAATCTCACCCTCAGCAGATTCGGGAATTTTACCGCTGTGAACGGTTTTTCCGTGAATTCTCTGGATAAGCGGCATAAGCTCGCTTCTAAAGGTTCTATAACACTCGCTGCAGCCAACGTTTCCGCTCTTTCTTATGGCACTTAAGGTGCTGCCGCACATTTTGCACTTTTCCTCGGGCTTTGAGAGCAGATTTTCAGAGAGGAAATCCTGCCCGAAAATTGAGCCGAGCATTGAGTCGAGCCCGAAACCGAAATCTGAGAAAAGTTTTCCATAGTGGTTTTCAAAGCTTCCAGTTAACTCAGCTGCACAGTTTTCGCAAAGATGCGTCTCTGTAAGCTCTCCGTTAATATTCTGTCTTATATGGGTTACTGCTTCTGCTTTTTTACATTTTTCACACAACATAGTTTTTCCTCCTTAATTTAAACCGCCATAACCAAGGCGTTTTTAAAAATATCGGCTCTGACCTTATCGCGAATTTCTGCATCGACGCCTTTGAGGGCGCTATCTGAAACTGCCGAAAGAACTATTGAAGCCGCCTTTTTTTCAATCAACTGCTGATAACACAGATTTATGAGTATTGAGCGGGCGCTGTAAAAATCAATCTGCTCGCCTAATGAATCAATAATGTGCATTATCTGACTCTTTTTGTCACTACACAGGCGGGTTATCTTAATATATCCACCTCCGCCGCGTCTGCTTTCAATAACATATCCCTGCTCAGGAGTAAACCTTGAAGCAAGAACATAGTTTATCTGACTTGGAACACAGCCAAGCTTATTTGCAAAATCATTTCGCTTTATCTCTGCTATTCCGTCCTGCTCCTCGAGCATAGAAATGATCTCTCGCGCAATCAATTCACTTATTTTCAAGCTTAAATCACCTTTTCTTGACTTTCTTTAACCTTTGTCTTTGATTACATTTTACCACAAAGTCAAAGAAAGTCAAACTTTTTATTTATAATAATTATTCCCAAAATCAGCCGATAAATTCAATTAAATTAAAATATTTGTTATTTTCTCCATTTTTCTTTTATTTTCTCACTTTTTTAGATTTTAAAAAACTGTGTAACCATTTTTCTCAAAATCACATAGTATATGGTGAAATCTAAAAAAGGAGGCAACCTACATGTGTGGAAATAACTTCTTCGGTGGCAACAACTGCACCTGGATTATCCTTCTCATCGTTATCCTCGTTTGCTGCTGTGGCAACGACAACAACGGATGCGGCTGTTCCTGCAGCTAAGTTCCTTTGAGAAAAGAAGAACTCCCCGATTCCTCGGGGAGTTCTTCTTTTATGTTATCAGTTTGTTTGTTCGGTTGTTGCTATATTGCTGCTATCTTTAGGCGGCCTTGAAACGCTTGGAATATCAACAAGGCGGCTACTCTCCCCTTCTGAACTCGTGCTGGTAGAAGGACTCGGGGCGGGCGCGGTGCTCGTGGTTGTCGCAGTGCTTGTGGTCGTGCTTTGGCTTGTAGTTACATTGGAGCTTTCAGCAGGCACTGAGCTTGTAGTTGTGCTCGGCATCGAGCTACTTTCTACAGGAATTTCACCGGTATAAACTGTGTGGCGCTTTAAGTATTCGATCCAGCGCCTATAATAACCCGTTCCAAAATGAATACCGTCACTTGAAGCCTTGGACGGCATATTGCCGTTTGCGTCCTTAAACGATTCAGCAACGTTAAGATAGTAGACATTAAGTTCAGTGGCAAGCGCCGCAACAGCGGCATTATACGAATTTATATTTGAGTTTGCAAAATTTCCGCTACTCTTTTTAGCCGTAACAGGAAGTATAGACTGCAAATAGATCACCGCATTTGGATGTTGAGCCTTTACTTCAGTAACAAACGATCTGTAACCGCTAATAAATTTGGTTATTGATTGAAAATTGATACCGTTAATACCAAGCATAATATAAATGTGCTTAGGGTTATATTTTTTCATAGCCTGCAGGAAGGTTACCTTTCCACTCGATGTTCTTATTACCTTACGCTCGAGAACGGTGTTGGTATTGATGCCCGTATAAGCAATAACAGGAGCGTTGTTTACAACTCCGTAAAGGTCAATGCCGGTCGTAATCGAATCACCGACAAACATTGCATCTGCAAAGAAGCTGTTATCAACAGCCGGCTGAAGCGGGACAGGCTTTGTTTTATCAACAATATAGGTCCATTTTTCTGCCACCGCATAAACATCAAACGGAAGTCCATAATTATTGGCTGCGGTTGGTGTTTGGGTCGTGGGCGTCTGAGATGAGGTAGGTGTATTTGACACTACCGACGAAACAGGCGAAGAAGAAAGTAAGCTTGAGGTTGAGGTAGAAGTTGAGGTTTCAGTCTTTGCTATAGATGACGAAACAACATATTCTTCTTCCTTACTTGCGATCATGCTTGAAACCTCGGTCTGAGCAGTTGCACTCGATGAAGCGGCGGTGATCTTACTATCACCGCAAGCTGAAATGATTGCTATGACAACAGAGATGATAACAGCAAAAGAAAGAACAGATATAAGGGCAGCAGGCAGAGGCAGAGCACTTTTGCCCGCTCTGCGAATGCTATATACCTTATATCTTCCACGCTTTTTAAACATCTCTATCACCGTTTAATTTACTTTTCAGAAATATATCTTTTTGCTTGAGTCGAGAATAATTTATAATATTTTCCGCCCAAGTCCATAAGTTCTCGATGGTTTCCGTTTTCTACAACCTGACCATTTTCAAGAACGATGATCTGGTCAGCAACGGTTGCGCTTGAAAGTCTGTGAGAAACAAAGACGGTTGTTTTGTTTTCTCTTAACATATCAAACTGATTATAGATCTCCTGCTCTGCAATGGGGTCAAGCGAAGCAGTAGGTTCATCAAGGATAAGGATGTCAGAGTCAGAATAAAACGCTCTTGCGATAGCAAGCTTTTGCCATTGACCTATTGACAGCTCCATACCCGTAGGCTCGAAAATTCGCATAAGCGGAGTGTCAAAGCCATTGGGAAGGCTGTCTACATAGCCCTTTACCGAGCCTTTTTCTGCAGCTGCAATAATTTCATCCTTATCCGCATTTTTGTGAATATCTCCAAAGCGGATATTTTCCTCTACGGTCACAGCGTATTTGCCGAAATCCTGGAAAATGATGCTGAAAAGGCTATAAAGGCTATGTATATCATAATCCTTAATATTTCTGCCATCAAGCAAAATCTCGCCGCTTGTGGGATCGTAAAGCCTTGTCAAGAGCTTTATGAGGGTTGTTTTTCCCGCTCCGTTAAGGCCGACAAGAACAACTGTCTGCCCCGCTTCAATCTTGATATTTATATCCTTAAGAACAAACTTTTCTGTTCCGGGATATTTAAAGCTGACATTTTTAAATTCGATGGTATGGCCAACATTTTTCTCGGCAAGCTGAGGTGTATCGGTTGACGCGACAACAGTTTGCTTCTCATCCATAAATGCGATGAGATTATCTATAAACAGAGTTCCCTCATAAATGGTAGCAGAAGTTGAAATAAGCGCGCTGACGCAGGTTGCAAGCGAGGTGATCGCGCCTGTATACAATGTATAATCGCCTATCATCATTTCGCCTGTAAACACGCTTTGGGCAATTATCGCATAGAACAAGAGGTTTACAAGACCCGAAATTATGCCGATAGCGACGTGCCAAGCAGTTTCACCAAGTATAAGTGAGCGCAAGCCCTTGTAGTAACGCTTGAAAACGTTGGCGTAATGTCCGATAAAGGTATCAGCAAGGTCGTAAATTCTGACCTCTTTGATAAGATCCTTATTAACTACAAGCTCAGAATAATAATTCATTTGTCTGCGCTCTTTGGAGTGAAAGCGCATATACTGGAAGTTCTTTTTTCTGTAAACAAAGTTTATAACCGCAGACGGAATTGAAACTGCGAGAATAATAAGTGTTGCAAAGGTAAGCGCAGGAGCGGTAAGCAAGATAACAAGATAGCTCACAAACTCAATAAGGCTACTTACGATATTAAAGGTCTCCTGCATAATGGTGATCGGTCTGATACCCGCTTCCCTATTTGCGTTTTCCATTTTCTCGTAAAACTCGTGGTTATCAAAAGATGCTAAGTCAAGCTCCTTTGATTTTTGCATCATCTGGGTTTTAACCTGACGGACAACCTTTTCGCCCGCAATTCTGTTAACGGCGTGGCTGACATAGTTCACCACCCTTGTTAATACCCAATAGACAAAGAGAAAAATAAGCAGGAAAACTATGCCCGATTTCCAGAACTCTTCTTTAGGCAAAAAGCCGATGCTTATTACGTTCTGGAGCTCGTTTAAGATCCTCTGCGAAATGAGAGCGCCTGCAACTGGCAGAACGCCCTTTAAAATAGCTATAACGGTAAGCAAGAACAAGATCCACGGACCGGATTTCCAGACCAGCTTAACTATGTAACCAAATCGCGAAAAAAATCCGCCTATAAGCTCTTTAAGATAGCGCGGCACATCAGATATACCTTTCGGTTTTTCGACGCGTTTATATTGCGGCCCAAATCCGCCCATACCTCTCATATTCTCACTCCTTTAAAACAACAACATAATTATACCACACATACCTTAAATATGCAATAAAAAAACAGCCTCTTTACGAGGCTGTTTTTAGGATTTTATTCTTCCATATTGGCCTTATTGTCAGCAATTACCTTTTCCTCAAGCATTGAGGGAAGCTGCTCGTAACGCTCAAAGGCTATCTCAAAGCTACCTCTGCCCTGAGTCATAGAACGGAGAACTGTTGTGAAATCTCCAATCTCTGACATAGGAACTTCGGCCTCTACAGAGGACATTCCCTTGCCTGCAGGGTTCATACCAAGAACTCTGCCGCGGCGCTTATTAAGGTCACCCATAATATCGCCTGTGTTAGCATCGGGAACGTTTGCAGTAAGCTTAACGATGGGCTCCAGGAGAACAGGAGAAGCATCAACCATAGCATTCTTGAAGGCAACGTTTGCGGCAAGCTTAAAGGACATTTCAGACGAGTCAACGGGGTGGTAAGATCCGTCGACAAGCGTTGCCTTAACGCCTACCATAGGATAGCCTGCAAGGAAGCCCTTTGCCATACTATCGCGAAGTCCTTTTTCAACTGCGGGGAAGAAATTCTTAGGAACGGCGCCGCCGAATACCTTCTCCTCGAATATCATATCGTCACCCTCGCAGGGCTCAAACTCGATCCAGACGTCACCGTACTGTCCGTGTCCGCCCGACTGCTTTTTATATTTACCTTGAACCTTGACCTTTTTACGAATAGTTTCACGGTAAGGAACTCTTGCTTTCTCAAGAACAACCTCTAAACCAAACTTAGATTTAAGCTTAGAAACAACAACATCAAGATGCTGCTCGCCGAGACCCGAGAGAACCTGCTGTCTGGTTTCGGGGTTTACCGAGAACTCAATAGTTGGGTCCTCCTCGCGAAGTCTTTGGATACTCTGCGAGATCTTACCCTCGTCGCCCTTATTCTTAGGAACAACAGCCTGCATAAGAGTCGGATGCGGGAACGGAAGGTCATCGCACTTAACAACTCTCGAAGCTGCGCATAGGCAATCTCCTGTAACGGTTGTTGCAAGCTTTGCAACGGCGCCGATGTCACCTGCAGTAACAGACTTAACGTCTATCTGCTTTTTACCCTTTATAAGAACGAGCTTGCCTATCTTCTCCTGCTGGCCTGTTTTTGCATTGACAAGGGTCATATCGCTGTCAACCTTACCCGAAAGCACCTTGAAATAAGAAAGCTTGCCAACAAAGGGATCGGCAACAGTCTTAAAGACCTGAAGCATTGTAGGATCGCTTTCCAAACACTTGACCTCAACCTTATCGCCGTTTTTATCGGTTGCCTTAACGGCATTATCCAAGGGCGAAGGAGCATAGTCATTGATCGCATACAAAAGACGCTCAACTGCGGTTAAGAACAGTGCGCTACCGCAAAGAACAGGAGTAACGTGTCCGTTGCAGGTACCGAGTCTTAAACCGTGAATAATCTCTTCCTGAGTAAATTTTTCGCCTGCAAGATACTTTTCAAGATATTCCTCGCAGCTTTCAGCAACCGCCTCGCAAAGAAGCTCGTAAGCTCTGTCAAAGAACTCATCCTGCGGCATAGGAACTTCGGTCTCCTTACCGGTATTAGCATCGTATGTATAGGCCTTAAGCCTTGCAATATCTACCCAGCACTCAATGTGTCCCTCTTTACCATGAGGAATAACAACGGGACATACGCAGTTTCCGTAAAGCTCAACGAGCTCATTTAAAACCTTCTGATAGTTTGCGCTCTCGCGGTCAAGCTTTGAGATAAAGAAGATCTTGGATTTTTTCTGAGCAGTTGCAATATCCCATGCGCGCTGTGCGCCAACTGTAACGCCCGATTTACCCGACAGCTCGATAACAACGCTATCGCAGGCTGCAATACCCTCGATAACTCCTGCCTCAAAATCGAATGCGCCCGGTGTGTCGATTATATTAACCTTATGTTCTTTCCACTCGTAAGGAGCTACTGCTGACGAAACAGATGACTTTCTCTTAATTTCCTCAGGATCAAAATCGCAAACGGTATTTCCGTCAGAAATTTTTCCGAAACGATCGGTCGCGCCGGCTATATAAAGCATAGCTTCGGCAAGTGTTGTTTTTCCGCTCGAGCCATGTCCGGCTAAAGCGATGTTTCTGATTTGCTCTGTTTTGTACTGTTGCATGTAGGTCTACGCCCCTTTTTTAATAATAATAGATAAAAAAAGCTTATTAAGTTTGTAACTTTTATGCACTTTTATATATTATACTATACTTTTACTGTGATTTCAATAAAAACTTTATATAAAAACAAAAAAATTTGCCCCGCATTTTATATGCGGGGCAAAAGCCAAAAATTACTTAGATTTTAAAAGATCTAAATGCAGGAATTACGGTTACGGCAACGAGCCAGAAAAGCTGATACAAAAGTATCGCTTCTATTGAAATGCTGATACTTCCCGACATAATTGTAAAGAAGGCCATAAGCGCAAAGGCAAGGAAAATTCCAACAGTCTGCAGAGTTACTGCAAGCGAAGCTATGCCTTTAAGCTTAATTGCAGCATAAACAGTCTGCACAAATGCGGAAAAGCTTGAAATGCTTGCACAGCCGACATTTTCCCTACTGCTTGGGCGCATAAGATACTCGGTTTCACCTTGCTTATCAGCAGGAACAGTTTTTATCATACCCTCGCTGACATCAAAAATTCGAGCAATCTTTTTGGAGTTGATGTTGGGGTCGGTTGATACCGCAACAACACCTATACCGAGATTTTTGAGAGCTTTCATCGCCTTTTTGATCTGTTTTCCCGGTTTATACTGAATAAGGAAGACCGCGGCAAGCTCGCCCGACTCTGCAAGGTAGACCATATCCATTCCGCTGTTTAGGTATCTGTCCTCATAGTCCTTTGAGGGAACGTCAATTCCGTGATTACTGATAAGCTCGCGGTTACCAATAAGAACCCTCTTTGACTCAACCCAAGCACTAAGTCCCATAGATTCCTCGTAAACAATACTGTCAACGGGTCTTAAAAGGTCCTTTCTGCCGCCGATTACCGAGAGGAACACATCAGACAAGTCACTCTCTGCGCGAATTACAACGCTTGCGGCGTCTAAAATAACATCGTCAATTTTTCCCGCCGCAAAAGTTTTGATTGCGCTCAGTTGAATTGAGCCCTTAGGAAAGAGATCAGAGGATTTTACCAAAATCGAATTGGTGTCATAAATCTCGTTGCAAGCCTCTAAGCTCGAGATCATACTGCCCTTTGAAACGAGGCTTTTCGCTACTCTGAGCATAGGCAGGTTTACAGAAAGCATAACCGAAACGGGAGCACAGATTGCGGTTACTGCTGCAAAAGTGCAGACAGCTTTATGGAAATCTCTGGTAAGTACAAAGCTCACTATTGAAAGAAGCAGAGCGCCAAGAGTTAAAACAGGAGCAACAAAACGACTCACGTTGTCCGAAACATCCTCTTTAAAGGAATAGCTTAAGAAGTTACCAACAAAATCAGTTCTCTTAGGAACTGCAACGCTTGCATAAGGCGCGTCAAACTGCTCTTTTACAAAGGCGCTGAGCTTTTCGCTCTCGGGCATTGTAACGGCATATTTCTCATATCCGCCCGAAACAAAACGGAAATTGAGCCTTACTCTCCTTATTATTAAAAGTTTGCCGATAGTATTTACAAGCATCGCAAGAATTGCAACAAACCCGTAAATGCAGATGGAGTTCTTGGCGGTAGAGATATAGCTGGGTGTTACAAAGAGCGCAACATACTGCAAAGTGCAGCCGAGCGCCGAAACGCCTAATAGCGAATCTCCGTCAGCCTTAAATTTAAATAGCGAGGAAAGTCCGCCAAGCACTGCGGGAGCAGATACTATGACCGACGCCACAAATACAAGGGTGCTTACGATAAGATAAGAAAGCGGCTGAATATCCTTGTCGAAAATCTCAAGCATTGGCAACGAAAAACGGTTGCCAAGCTCGATATAGGCTGAAACAAGGCTAAGTGCGAAAAGCACGATAAGTCTTAAGGTAAGACCTGCTTTAATTCCTGCAAGGTCCTTTATAACTGCGGTTGATTCAGAATAATCGTTAAAGTCCTCAAGCACCTTGACCTGCTCACTCTGTTCCTCTGTCTTTGCCTCAGGCTCGGTATCCTCTTCCTCCTCGCCAAAAAGAACAAATTTTTCAACCTTTTTCTTTCTGTTTTCGCGGAACTCTAAAAGGTCTTTATTTATCTCTATATTCTCTTCGGGCTTAATCTCAATATCTCCATTAAGACCGAAAGGCTCCATCTGGATAGTTTTATCCTCAAAATCGGGCTTATCAGCCTTTTTTTCCTCGGGAACCCACGGAATATCATCCTCATAATCTATCTTGACCTTAAAGTCAGCCTTTTTGGTTTCTATTTTCTTAGCATCTAAGGCTTCTTTTTCAATCTTATCAAACGAAAGAGTGTTCTCATCAGAGGTCTTAAAATTGAACTTAGGCTTTTTCTCAACCGGAGTCTCAGTTTTTATTTGCTGCTCGGTCTGTTTTACTACATCCTCGGCAGGCCTTTTTTCCTCTTTAACTGTCTTTTCGGGCGCAGCTTTAAGTGGCGAGGACTTAACCTCAATTTTTTTACCCAAAACCTCTTCCATTATCTTTGCAAACTCATCATCGCTACCCGACGGCTGAGTTTTTTTATTTTCAAGCTCTTTAAGGATATCGTCAACCGAAAACTTGTTATCCAAAGCTTTTCCTCCGTTCATTTTTATAAATCAAAGACGCTGGCGGGCTATTTCATACATAAGAATACCGCCTGCAACTGATGCATTAAGGGAATTAACTTTTCCGCGCATAAAGAGCGAAACCAAAAAGTCACACTGTTTCAAAACCAGGTCAGAAATTCCTCTGCCCTCTGAGCCGATTACAAGAGCAACCGCACCGTCAAACTTCATACCGCAGTAGCTCTCACCCTTGGCATCAGCGCCGTAGACCCAAACGCCTTTTTCCTTAAGCTCTTTGATGGTTTCTGTAAGGTTTGTAACCCTGGCAACCGCCATATGCGAAAGTGCGCCTGCAGAGGTTTTATAAACCGTCGCATTAGCGCCGACGCTTCTTCTCTTGGGAATGATAACTCCGTGAACTCCGCAAGCCTCGGCAGTTCTGATTATTGCACCAAGATTATGCGGGTCTTCAATCTGATCGGCAATTACAATAAATGGAGCCTCATTTCTGTTTTTGGCAATCTGCAAAATATCCTCAACGCTCGAATATGTAACAGCGGCAGGCTGAGCAATAACGCCCTGATGCACCCCGCCTTGTGAAAGATCTGAAAGCTTTCCGGCCTCTGCCTCTTTGATCACGATATTGTTTTTTCTGCAAAGCGAAAGGATCTGATTTATACTACCCTTAAGCTCGCCCTTCTGAACCATAACAAAGTCCAGCTCTCTGCCAGAACGGATAGCCTCCAAAACAGCGTTTCTTCCAACGATATAGCTACTCTGCGCCTCTTCATTTTTATCTTTAAAGCGGGCAGGTCTAAATTGTTTTTCCATATTTAAGTCCTCTTAAAATATACTAAATAAAGTGCATATATTCTATTATAACATATATATTGACAATTTCAAACATTTTTTTACTTATCTTACAATAAAATATACAATAGCTGCTCCCGCCCCCGAGAAAGCCAGATATTTTGCCGCCTCAAAAAGCGTTTTCTTAATTTTCCCAGGCATTTTTTCCTTTCTTTTTTCGTAGCTTTCAGAAAACGGAACAATGCCTGCAACGTACTCGTTAGCCTTTCTGTCAAACTTTGCCCTGTTGCACTCTACATATCTTTCAGAAACAATTAAAATTGCCTTTTCAAAGTATTCGTTTTCGGTATTTAAAACCTCTATTACCTGCTTATTAACGCCTCTAATCATATAAAAATCCCCCAAGAAATTTCTTAATAATAATTTGGGTTATTTTTTAAAAAATATGCAGAGCAAAATGCTCGTAAAGTTCTATATACTTTTAGTATTTTCACAAGTTTACATAATTCGATGAATATTTTTTAATTTCTATGTGGAAAACTCGGTGGAAAGTGTGAAAAACTGTGTAGACAAGCCATTTAATATTTTCACTTGCGATGAATAATGTAAAATTATGTAAATCAACTTTTTGTAGAAAAGCCCCTGCACTATTTTTAGTGCAGGGGCCGTGTTTTAGTCGAGAATCTTTTCAAATTTGTCATAAAATCCTTTAAAAGCGGGGTCAAACGACACAAATTTATCGAGAATTCTTCCAAAAAAGGTTATAAGCGGGGTGTTTATGACCGTTAGAACAAGCGTTCCTATTCCAATCATCTCAAAGGAGAAGCTCTTAAACAGCACAAGCATCAGAACAATTCCAAGTAAAAGCGAGGAAATATCAAAAATCCACTTGACCTTATTCATTGAGAAGGAATATTTTTCCGCAATTTCCTTTACGACAAGCTCGTAAACCTCTTGCGGCAGGTAGGTTCTCAGCATAAGTGCTATAGCAAACGCAGTTATCAGCGCGCCGCCCGCGCAATATAATCCCTTTTCGAGCGCGGTCTGTGCCATTTCAGCGCCTATTAGGCTGCGCCAGGCATCAACCGCAAAGCCGTGAATAACCGCCGTCAGAAAGCAGAGCGGATATTTCAGTTTGAATCGGCGAAGCACAACGGCTGTCAGAACTACAAGCACGCCCTGTAAGGTATATTCTGCCATTCCGAGAGTAAACCAAGAGAGCGTTTGAGATATTTTAAGATAAAGCACGTAGGCAGGAGCTACGATCATCGAAACTCCAAGCCCGCTCTTTGCTGAAAGACTGACTCCAAGGGAACAAAAAACTATTCCCAGCAGCCACGCGCCTTCTGCAAAG
Organism: Oscillospiraceae bacterium; assembly: GCA_017461245.1. Lineage (GTDB taxonomy): Bacteria > Bacillota > Clostridia > Oscillospirales > Ruminococcaceae > SIG578. Next base: position 35,269 of record JAFTYW010000055.1, on the reverse strand, counting down.
TGTTTAATTTTTTTGTTTTGCATTATTTTTCACCAGGCATCCTTGTGGTCATATATTTTATTGCGCGCTCAATAGAATCGCGGGAATTGCCGAAATCAGCATTCTCTCCCGCATTTCTATAGTCGAACATCTTTGTAAAATGATGAACATCATCCCTTATCTCCTCAAGAGTTTTCATTGTGATGCTGTCAACATCCTTTTCAAACTCTCTTTTCCACTTTGAGCTCACCTTTGGCGCAGCAAAGGCCATAAGTTCGCGGTAATGGTTAAAGCATATCTGCGGCTGATTTCTAAAAAGCTCTCTAAAGGACATTTCCTCGCTGTAAAGCTTGGCAATAGTGGCATACATTCTCTGCTTTGACCACTCTATTCTATCGCAGACATAGCAGCTTTTTTTCTCAACGTTTCCGCTCTTTATCTCGCTTTTATCGGGGCGGTATTTTTTATTTTTAATATTCTTTTTAACCTCATCAAGATGGGTTTCGATCATAAGAGCGAGAGGCAGCCTGCTCCTTCTTGAAGCCATCATAAAGAAGTGCTCCTTGCAAAAGCCCATTTTATTTGTTTCGATGCGGATATCCGACTCCATCATAGCGGGACCGAGGATATATTCAAGGCTTCTCTCCTCCAGAATATCTCTAAGCCTGCAGATAGGACAGCCGTCTTTTTCCTCAAAAATCTCGTTTACTGGTATTGTATAAATTCTTTCTGCCAAAAAAATCACCTTTTTGAAAAAATTTCTGTTTCCATTATAGCACATTTTTGGTATAATGGAATAAGAAATTTTAAAAAACGGAGGAAAATATGCTCTCAAACGCTGAAAAGTTTAAAATAGAAATAGACGCGCCACTTAACTTTAATCTCGGGCAGACCTTAAACTGCGGTCAATGCTTCAGATTTTCTGAGGCTGAGGGTAGATACTGCGGCGTCGCTATGCAAAAATATATTGAGATCGAACATAGCAATGACAAGCTTGTAATTTATTCAGACACAGAAATTTCTATAGAGAAAATGGCTGAGTTTTTCGATTTTAACTTGGACTACGATAAGATAAATGCCGTTTTATCGAAGGATGAAACTATGAAAAGCGCCATTGAATATGCGGGCGGAATAAGAATTCTGCGCCAGCCTGCATGGGAGGTCTTATGTTCCTTTATCCTATCCCAAAACAACAACATAAAACGAATAACCGGCATTATAGAGCGGCTTTGCGAGAATTTTGGCGAGAATATTGGAAACGGACATTACTCTTTTCCTACTGCCGAGCGTTTAGCTGTACTTTCAGTAGATGACCTCGCCCCTATCCGCAGCGGATTTAGAGCAAAATACGTTATAGATGCCGCTAAAAAGGTTGTATCGGGCGAGGTTAATATTGACGAAATTTTTTCGACTGATACAGACAAGGCACGAGAAATTTTAATGAAAATTCACGGGGTAGGTCCCAAGGTTGCTGACTGCGTTTTATTGTTTGGTTTCCACAAGCTTGACGCTTTTCCCAAGGATGTATGGATAAAAAAGGCACTTTCCGAGTTTTATCCCGACGGCGTTCCCGATTACATAATGGAACACGGCGGAATTGCCCAGCAGTACCTTTTCCACTACATAAGAACAAAGCTAAACTAATTGCCTTTTTGTATTGTATTTTAAAGTAAAATATTGTATAATAATTTTATATGATTTTAAGAGAGGTGAGCAGAATGCCGAAAATGAATGAAAAAGAACTTATATCCTATATTCGCGGCGGCTCGGTTTCCTCTCTTTTCCTTTTGTACGGACCCGATGAGTACTCAAAAAACATCTGCTACAAAAGAATAATCAAGACATTTTGCCCCTCAAATGACCCCGTTTTAATGGACGGACAAGCTCTCGACTTCAAAAAACTTCACGAAGAGTGCTGCAGCGTTTCATTTTTCTCTGAGGACAAGTGTATTTGTGTGAGAAATCCCTCGTTAGAGTCGTTTTCTACCACGCAAGTAGAAACGCTTTACAGCATATTAGAGCAAAAGCCCGAGAGCACCGTTCTTATTTTTATTGTTAAGTCGCAGGATATAAACACCCGCACTTCTGCAAAATGGGCAAAATTCATAAAGACCATTGAAGCGAGCGGAATCGTTATTGAATGCGCTGAAAAGTCGCAGAGCGACGTTATTTCAATGATAACAAACACCGCCAAAAAGCAAGGCTGCACTATCTCCCCCGCCCTTGCGGCAGATTTTGCCGACCGCTGTTTGAATGATATGCTCCTTATAGAAAACGACCTTGTAAAGCTTTGCGCCTTTGCACGCGAAAAGACTGACGGCGCAATAACTGCTGACGCGATTGAAAACTTGACCGCACGCCAGCTCGATTACAAGGCCTTTGAAATAGTTCGGCACATCATAAACAAGAAAAGCGAAACTGCACTTTACGTTCTTGACTCGCTGTTTTTACAGCAGCTAGACGCTATTGCAATAAACTCTGCTCTCGCATCCTCTTTTCTGGATATTTACAGGGTAAAGACTATGCAGCAGTACAATCACCCGCTTTCAGAGCTTTCGGAAAGCTTTGACTACAAAGGCAAGGACTACAAGCTTCGCGGTGCAGGCTACGATGCCCAGAAATGCAGCCTAAGTTTTCTTAAAAATGCGATAAAATGTCTTTCTTCTGCCGATATTATTTTAAAAAGCACCAAGGACGACAAAAAGACTGTAATGGAAAAAGCTCTTTTAAGTATCATTCTTGAAAAGAACTTTGTTGCGGTGAAATAAAATGCTTAAACTTAAAGAGGCGGTTGTTGTTGAGGGAAAGTATGATAAGATAAAGCTATCCTCTATTCTTGATGCAACCATCATAGAAACCGACGGTTTCAGAATTTTTTCAGACGAGCAGAAAATCGAAATGCTGAGGATACTTGCAAAAAAATGCGGTCTTATCATTATAACAGACAGCGATTTTGCAGGCTTTCGCATAAGAAACTATCTTAAAAACAAGATAACAGAGGGCAGCATAACAAACGTTTATCTGCCCGATGTTTTGGGCAAGGAAAAGAGAAAAGCCCGCCCGTCAAAAGAGGGACTTTTAGGGCTTGAGGGACTAAAACAAGAGGATATTTTATCCGCGCTCGAGAGGGCAGGAGTTACCAGTTCCGTCAGCACTCCCGCTACTGCCGAGAGAATAACTAAGCTTGACCTATACAATTTAGGCTTAAGCGGAGGCAAAAATAGCAAGGAAAAGCGCTGCGAGGTTTTAAAAGCTCTTAATCTCCCCTCTCATCTTTCTGCAAATTCTCTACCCGATGTTTTATCGTCTATAATTTCAAAAGACGATTTTTATAAACTTGTAAATTCATTGACTTAATATAAGGAGGCAAATTTCTGTGGTATTTTCAAGTCTTACATTTATGTATGTCTATCTACCGATAGTACTCGGTATTTATTTTCTTGTTCCCAAGGTACTGAGAAACTCGGTAATGTTCATTGCGGGACTTTTGTTCTACGCTTGGGGCGAGCCGGTTTATTTATGGATAATGGTTTTGTCGACCCTTATCGACTACACCGCCGGTCTTTTTATGCACAAATACGACCACAGCCCAACGGCGAGAAAGATATGTCTGCTCGCCTCGGTTATTATGAACCTCGGGCTGCTCTCAATATTTAAATACAGCGGTTTCTTTGTTTCAAGTATAAACACTCTTATCGGAACATCTTTCCCCGTTCCCGAAATTGCTCTTCCTATAGGAATTTCATTCTACACCTTCCAGAGTATGTCCTACACCATTGACCTTTATATGCGAAACATCCCCGTACAGAAAAATCCCATCACCTTTGCAACCTACGTTACTCTGTTTCCGCAGATCGTTGCAGGACCTATCGTAAGATACTCTGACGTTCAGAACGAAATTGATCACAGAACAATTAGCCTTGACTTAGTCGGCGAGGGTGTTGCAATTTTCACAAAGGGTCTTGCAAAAAAGGTCTTGCTTGCGAATAACATCGGCGCCCTTTGGGCGACCATTAAGGCACAGGAGATATCCTCCCTGCCTGCCGCAACCGCCTGGCTTGGAATTTTAGCATTCACATTCCAGATTTATTTTGACTTCTCGGGTTACTCTGATATGGCAGTCGGACTTGGAAAGATGCTTGGCTTTAACTTTCCCGACAACTTTGATTTCCCCTACATTTCAAAGAGCATCTCTGAATTCTGGCGCCGCTGGCACATAACCCTCGGCTCATGGTTTAAAAGCTACGTTTACATTCCTTTGGGTGGAAACAGAAAGGGACTTGGCCGCACCGTATTTAACCTCTTTGTAACCTGGATGCTGACAGGATTTTGGCACGGAGCGAGCTGGAACTTTGTTCTCTGGGGCTTGTATTTCGGCGTCATAATTATATTAGAGCGCCTGTTCTTAGGGGCTTGGCTTAAGAAAATTCCCGCCGCGCTTCAGGTTGCCTATTCATTTATTCTTGTTGTATTCGGCTGGGTGCTGTTTGAGTTTGACAAGCTTTCAAATGTATGGTCATTCTTCAAAGCAATGTTCGGAGCAAACGCCCTGGGCTTTGCAAACGCAGACACCCTCTACTATCTGCTTTCCTACATTCTCGTTTTTGCAATCTGCATCTTCTTCTCAAGCGACATTTCGCAAAAGCTTGCGCTTAAAATTAAAGCAAGATTCCCAAAGGTGTGGGAATACGGCACACCCGTTGTTTGCATAGTTGTTCTTTTAATATGCACCGCATATCTTGTTGACGCCACCTACAACCCATTCTTATACTTCAGATTCTAAGAAAAGGAGGAGATTTTTATGAACGGTAAAAAACTGCTTGCTGTTTTATTTTCGGTTGTTTTAGTCGGTCTTGCGCTGATAACTGCATTTTCCAAGAAAAGCTCCTTCTCGCAGGAGGAGAACCGAACACTTTCTGTATTCCCCAAGTTCTCCCTCTCTGCCATAGGCGACAAATCCTTTATGAACGGCTTTGACTCCTATGTTTCTGACCACTTTTTCGGCAGGAATTTCTGGGTTAATATGAAATCGAGCTTAGAGCTTTTGACCCTCAAAAAAGAAAACAACTCCATTCTGCTTACAGACAGGGACACGCTTGTTGAGGATGTTGCCGAGCCCGAAGAGCGCAAGGTCAATATGAACATTGACGGAATAACTAACTTTGCCAAGAACAACCCCGATGCAAAGGTTTTCATGGCGATTGCCCCCACCGCTCTTGATGTTTACTCAGACTCACTACCATACGGCAAGAGCACCTGGTCGCAAAAGGCTGAGATCGACAAAATCTACTCTGAAATCTCGAAAAGTGCCTACGGAATAGACATTTACACCCCGCTTTATTCAAACCGCGACCAGTATATCTACTACAACACCGACCACCACTGGACCTCGCTCGGTGCGTACTATGCATACACCCAGATCGCGACCGCGCTTGATTTCAAGCCCTACGGCAAGAGTCCCTTTGATGTTGAGCACGCTTCCTACGATTTTTACGGAACATATTCCTCAAGATCTAAGATCTCTGTTGCGGCTGACACCATTGACATTTACTCGCTTGCCTCCTCTGACCTTACAGTTACCGAGGTCATTGTAAACGATGGCAAGGAGGAAAAGAGCTACGACAGCCTCTATTTCAGAGATTGGCTTAATGAAAAGGATAAGTACTCGGTATTTTTAGGTCAAGTACAGCCCGAGGTTACCATAAAAACCAACGTTCAGAACGACAAAAAGCTCCTTATTTTCAAGGACTCGTTTGCTCACAGCCTTGTTCCCTTTTTGTCGCTGCACTATTCTGAGATAAAACTTATCGACCTTCGATACACCAATCAGAACTATCGCGATATAGCCGAGGTCAGCGAGTACAACGATGTTCTCCTGCTTTACAACATTGACAGTCTTGTTCACAGCTACGACATCGCCGCTCTTGGAGATTAAAATATGGCAAAGATAGTACGCCGCCATTTGATAAACACAGTTAAACAAAGCTATTTAAAATACACTCTGCTGCTGGCTCTATGCACAGCAGCAGTTGTATTTTGCGCCGTTACCGCCGTTTACTGCTTTGGAATTACCCTTGTTTTTATTCCGTTTATTGTTTTTATAATGCTGAAATTAAAGCGGCAAAGAGAAATTTCTGCCGCAGGGGCAAGAGGCGAAAAACGCGTTTTAAGCCTGCTTTCCCGCCTGCCCAATGACTTTTATGTCATTACCGACATTGAGCTTGTCATAGGTCACAAAACGGCGCAAATGGACTATATTATTGTTGGGCCTACCGGCGTTTTTGTTGTTGAGACAAAAAATCTAAAGGGAAATATCAGCGGGAATGCAAACGACGAGATGCTTTGCAAAACCAAGCATTTTGGCAACGGAAATTCTGAAACCAAAGAGTTTTACAACCCTATTTTTCAAGTTTCGACCCACGCGCGCCTTTTATCCCAGCTGCTTATCAAAAACGGATACTATAATGAAATTGCCACCTGTGTTTATTTTTCACATCCTTTGTCTGAGGTTGATTTGCGCGGCGAAAATCCAAATGCGCGTGTTTTTTGGGGCAATTTAGGCGGCGATAGACTGCTGATGCATATTTTAAGCTACAAAGGTCACGAGCTTACAGGGCCCAAAATTAAAAGACTCAAAAAGCTGATTTTCTCACATTGCAGATAACGAAAAATCCACCCGAAAGGGTGGATTTTTTTATAGTGTTTCTATGTAATCCAAAAGCTCTTTAAAGCTTCCTTGGGGATATTTTGAAATATCCTCGTCTTTTCTATTTATAAGGCAATCAGTCAAAAGGAAAACCTTCATTCCTGTCTTTTCTGCGACCATATCGTCACCGACATCGTTGCCAACCATAAGGCACTCCTCGGGTTTTACATCAAGGCGCTCTGCAATTTCAAGATAATACTCGGGGTTGGGCTTGGAGCGATTAATGTTTTCGTAGGTGGTTACAAGCTCGAAATCATTAATATCAAGCCCTGCCCAGCCTATGCGCCACTCGGTAGCGCGTGCAGGGAAAATCGGATTGGTGGCAAGCGCTATCCTTTTGCCCTGCTCCTTTATTTTATGTACCGCCTCATTGGCGGCGCTGTTACAGCCGCAGACAGCCTTGATCTTGTCAAACTCAGTTTCGTAAAACTCGTCAAAATAGCGTTTATCGGAAAGTATCTTTTCACCGTAAACCGAAACTGCAAGCTCCCAAAAAACCGCTTCGTTTGACCTATCACTTGTGTTTTTTATCATAGCCACAGTTCCGTGCCAGATGGTGTCAACAAGCTGTTTTGGGTCATAGCCCTGTCCCGCCATTTTGGCGGCAATACGGGAAAAATAGTCCTTTATAAATATATCCTGATCCATTGGGAGCAGAGTCCCATCAAGATCAAACAAAACTGTTGTAATTGCCATATTTTTTATCCTTTATTTCTGCTCAAGAAATGTTGAAAATGCCTTGTAAGCCATATAAACATCAAGTTTGGAAACAACCTCAAAGGGCGAGTGCATTGAAAGAACGGGAACACCGACATCAATGGTGTCAACGTCGAGCGCAGCAACATATTTTGCAACAGTTCCGCCGCCGCCGATATCAACCCTGCCGAGTTCTCCCGACTGCCAAATAACGTTATTGCTGTCAAAGAGGTTGCGAATTTTACCGGTATATTCAGCGCTAGCGTCTGAGGTATCATACTTTCCTCTTGCGCCTGTATATTTTGTTACAACAACGCCGTAATTTATAAAGCTTGCGTTCTTCTTTTCAAAAACCTCGGGGAAATTGGGGTCAAAAGCGGCGTTAACATCGGCAGAAAGGCATTCGCTCTTACAAAGGACCTCTCTTGCGGCAAGATTATGGGGAGCGGCGAGGTCGCCCATAAAATATTTGAGGAAGGACGAGTTAAGGCCGGTATTACCCTCACTGCCTATCTCCTCTTTATCAGCAAGAACTGTAACGGTGGTGTAATCACATTTGCCGCAGTTTACCGCTGCCATAATCGCAGGATAGGCACAAACTCTGTCGTCGTGGCCGTAGGAGCCGATAAGCGAGCGGTCAAAGCCGACATCCTTAGAAGCGAGCGCAGGAACAGCCTCGAGCTCTGCCGAGAGGAAGTCTGCTTCGGTTATACCGTATTTCTCAAAAAGGATATTTAAAAGATTGAGCTTTACCTTTTCGCTCACCTTATCATCCTTAAAGGGCAGCGAGCCTACGATAAGATTAAGGCTCTCAGCGTCGACCGCCTCTGCCATAGGCTTTTTAGCGTAGGCATTAGCTAAATGCGGAAGCAGATCGGAAACGTAGAAAACGGGGTCGTCCTCGCCCTCGCCGATTGCAACCTCGACTGATGTGCCGTCAGCGCGCACAACTGTTCCGTAAAGCGCGAGAGGAACTGTGGGCCACTGATATTTTCTAATTCCGCCGTAATAGTGGGTCTTAAAATATGCGATCTCACTATCCTCATAAACAGGAACCTGCTTTAAATCAAGGCGGGGCGAATCGATATGAGCGGCAGAAATTTTAACGCCCTCTGAAAGAGGCTTTTCGCCGATAACTGCGATGATCATTGCTTTGCCACGATTGTTTTTATAAACCTTGTCGCCTGCTTTATATTTTTTGCCTGCCTCAAACTCTACAAATCCGTTTTCCTTTAAAAGTCTTTCGGTGAATGAAACGGCGCGTCTTTCGGTCTTGGCATAATCTAAAAAGCGGCGATAACCTTTGCAAAATTCAAAAGCTTCATTGATTTCAGCCTCAGACAAAAGCTCTGCAACGTGTTTTTTTGTGTAAAAAAGCTGTTCTCTGAGTTTCTCTCCTGCTGTTTTTTCCATTTCAAAACTCTCCAATCTATTTATATAGTTTTTTATACATCTGATAGGTCTTCATTACCTTATTTACGTACTGTTTTGTGTCGGGGTACGGGATGTTTTCATAAATTATCTCGCCGTTTTGGCTGATGCTCTCATCAGAAAGCCAACCCTTTGCCCTATTCACGCCTGCGTGATAGCCGCAGAGCACATTCTGTTCACTGCCGAGCGTTTCTTTTAGGTAAGAGAGCAGATACACCCCGTACTGCACCGCTTTTTCGGCCTCGTACATACTGTCAAAGGTGCTCTCGCTGTCCTTAAGTCTGCTTTTTATCCAGTCAAAAGTTTCCTCAGTTACCTGCATAAGCCCTCTTGCGCCTATGCTTGAGGTTGCGCTCTCGGTAAAATCGCTCTCGGTGCGGATGACCGCATAGACAAAGTGCGGATCGAGGTCATATTCCTCGCTGTATTTTTCTACGTACTGCTCGAATTTAATCGGGTAAGCGTTCTTTAAATAAAGGCGCTGGGAATAAACAAAAAGCCAGAAAAGAAGCGCGAGCGCCAATACTACGGCGCAAGCCTTTATGGCAAATTTTAATGTTCTTGGCATAAATCAAACAACTCCGATTTGGTTTAATGCGGTTTTCAAATTCTTTTCAAGCTCGCTGAGAGTACCGTCATTGTAAATTACGGCATCTGCTCGCTCTGTAAAAAACTCATTACTCTTAGCCGCGGAAAGACGGACGTCCGCCTGCTCGGCGCTTAAATTATCCCTTGCAACAATTCTGTCTTTACGCTTATTTTCATCACAAAGCACCGAAATTATTCTATCGCAGAGCTTATCAGCGCCGCTTTCAAAAAGAGTCGGCGCATCAAGAACGATATTCTCGCAGGTAGATGCGGATATTTTTGTTTTTATAGCGTTTAAAATTTCGGGGTGGGTTATTTTGTTTAAAAGCTCGGTTTTGTCCTTAGATGAGAAAGCGCGTGAAGCAAGAAGCCTGCGGTCTAAAATGCCGTCTGCTGAAATTATGTCATTTCCAAAAGCCTCGGCAAGCCTACTTAAAAGAGGACTTCCCTTTTCTGTTACTTCTCTGGCAACCTTATCGCAGTCGATAACTAAAAAGGACATCTGCCTTAAAAGCTTGCAAACAGTCGATTTTCCTGCGCCTGTCTGACCTGTAAGCCCTATAATCAAAGCTTGATCACCTCAAATCCCGCCGCTTTAAAAAGGCGGTTTGTAACGGCAAGCCCTACTCCGTTTTGGTTGGGGCAGCGGGCATACACTATTTTGGCCGACATTTCGTCGACCTGTCTTAACGCATCAAAGAGCCTTGTTGCCTGCTCTTTTGAGTTATCCTCAGCGCCAAACTCGATAAAAGGAACAGAAAGCTCGCATCCCTCGCCGCTAAAGCACATTGCAACCATGCCGTCACATTTATTCTTTTCAAGATATTCTTTAAATGCCTCAAAGCTGCCCTTTAAGATCTTAACGGGCGCCTTGGGGGCATAATGCTTATATTTCATTCCCGGGGCGTTTACAACGGCATCATTAGCGATACTGTTAAAGACCGCTTTGTCGATTTCAATTTCGCCGAGTACGCTCTCGAGTTCCTCGACAGTTACAAAACCGGGTCTTAAAAGGCGGGGCTTTTCTCCCACAAGCGAAATTACTGTTGACTCAACTCCAACGCTACAGGAATGTGAATTTAAGATCATTTCTACCCTGACCGAAAGGTCCTTTACAACGTGCTGTGCACAGGTTGGACTTGGGCTGCCTGAAAGGTTTGCAGAGGGCGCGGCTATAGGCAGACCCGCCTCTGTAATGAGCGCTCTTGCAATTTCGTCAGACGGAAGGCGGATAGCAAGGGTTTCAAGCCCTGCGCTGACAACATTAGGAACTCTTTCGGATCGTTTCATTATGATTGTAAGCGGACCGGGCCAAAAGGCATCGGCAAGAGCCTTTGCCCTCTTATCAAAGCCGCAAACGAGCGGCATCATCATCTCAATCGAGTCGACGTGAACGATAAGAGGGTTATCCTGCGGCCTGCCCTTTGCGACAAAAATCTCTTTAACAGCAGACTCATCGAGCGCATTTGCACCGAGGCCGTAAACGGTCTCGGTAGGAAACGCGACAAGACCGCCGTTTTTAATAACCTCTGCAGCAAGCCTTATATTTTCTATATCCTTTTTTGCGTCAAACGCATCTAAAACAACTGTCTTAATAAATATCACTTCTTTATTGCTCTGCCGCCATAGCAAGCTTTTCTGCCTGGTCTGCGGTGTTAAGAGCTTCTATAATCTCGGTCAGATCACCGTTCATAATGTTTTCGAGCTTATAAAGGGTCAAGCCTATACGGTGGTCGGTAACCCTGCCCTGCGGGTAGTTATAGGTGCGGATTCGCTCCGACCTGTCACCCGTTCCAACCTGCAACTTTCTTTCGCTCGCAATTTTATCGGTCTGCTCCCTTTGCTTAAGTTCGTAAAGGCGGGAGCGTAAGATCTTCATTGCCTTATCCTTGTTTTTGTGCTGGCTTCGCTCGTCCTGGCACTCAACGACAAGCCCTGTGGGGATATGGGTTATGCGGATCGCGGACTCGGTCTTATTAACGTGCTGACCGCCTGCACCGCCCGAGCGGTAGGTGTCTATCTGCAGGTCTGTGGGATTTATCTCAACCTCAACATCCTCAACCTCGGGGAGAACTGCAACGGTAACAGTCGAGGTGTGGATTCTGCCGCCTGCCTCGGTTTCGGGAACGCGCTGAACTCTATGAACGCCGCTTTCAAATTTCAAGCAGGAATAGGCGCCCTCACCCTCTATATTAAAGCTTATCTCCTTATATCCGCCGAGCTCGGTGGCGTTTTCGTTAAGAATTTCGGTCTTCCAGCCTCTTGTTTCGCCGTACATACTATACATTCTGAAAAGCGAGCCTGCAAAAAGAGCCGCTTCCTCACCGCCCGCTCCGCCGCGAATCTCAACGATAACGTTTTTATCGTCGTTGGGGTCTTTGGGAAGGAGCAGAATCTTGAGCTCCTGCGAAAGCACTTCTATCTTATCACGGTTTTCCTCAAACTCCTGCTGAGCCATCTCACGAAAGTCCTTATCAAGACCGCCCGCGTCAAGAAGTTCCTTTGCCTCGTCCATATTCCTTTTACAAAGCGAATACTCCTCGTACTTTTCGACTATGGGAGTTATATTCTTATACTCTCTCATAAGAGCGGCATATTTTTGGTTATCGGAAACGACCTCGGGGTCCATAAGGCTTTCCTTAATGCTCTCATATTTTTCTGCAATCAAACCAAGTTTTTGAAACATTTATTTTTCATCCTCGCGCTGTATTTTTTTAATATTTTTTTCTGCTTTTATGCGGGAGATCTCAATCTCGTGCCCACAGCCGACACATTTAAGCTTAAAGTCCATCCCCGAGCGCAAAACCCTAAATTCCTTGCAACCGCAGGGGTGAGGCTTTTTCATCAAAAGAACGTCATTTACCCTTACATCCACTCTTTAGGCACTCCCCTTTCAAAAGCATAAAATTATACATTGTATATTATACACTTTTTTTATTCAAAAGGCAATATTTACCTAAAAGGATTTTTTTAAGTTCTACCGAATAATATGTCCACAGAGCCTCATATACATAAATAAGACGAGCGGTAACGCTTAAATGACATAAATAATCGGGAGGCTAACACAAAAATGGCTGTTTATAAACCGGAAGGCTCACTCATTTCTACCAAAACCAACGCATCATATCTGCGCACTCCCCAGACGCTTGCAGATGCTATGGCGCTTGGCAAAATACTCGAGGCGCGGGCTATCTGCTGCGACTGCGACCACAATCTTATCCTTGACCTTGGCTGCATGAAGGGTGTTATACCGAGAGCTGAGGCGGCTATAGCCGCACACGACGGAGATGTTCGGGACATTGCAATAATATCTCGGGTAAACAAGCCCACCTGCTTTAAAATTCTCTGCTTTGCAAAGCGCAAGGACGGCACAGATTATGCCATACTTTCGCGCCGAGCCGTTCAGGAGGAATGCCGCAGAGAGTACATAGACAAACTCACGCCGGGAGATATTGTTCCTGTTTCAATAACAAGGCTTGAGCCGTTTGGCTGTTTTGTTGACATTGCCTGCGGAATTATATCAATGATCCCTATTGATTTTATCTCGGTTTCCCGCATTTCTCATCCATCCGACAGATTTGTAAACGGACAGAGCATTTACGCCGTTGTACGCTCGATTGACGAAAACGGAAAGATAACCCTTTCGCACAAAGAACTGCTCGGCACCTGGGAGCAGAACGCTCAAAGCTTTCACATTGGTGAAACGGTTTCGGGAATTATCCGCTCGGTTGAAAACTACGGAATTTTTGTTGAGCTTACGCCCAACCTTGCGGGGCTTGCAGAGCCCAAGGAAAACGTTTATGCAGGTCAGCAGGCAAGCGTTTACATAAAGAACCTTATCCCCGACAAAATGAAGGTCAAACTTATTATTATTGACGCTTTTGAGGCGCCTTATTCAAAAGCCGAGCCAAAATATTTTATTGATTCCGACCATATTGACCGCTTTGTCTATTCACCGAAAGAATCTCAAAAAATAATTGAAACTGTTTTCTAAAACTAAACCGCCTCGGCTTTCCGAGGCGGCTTTGTTTTTACAGGTGGTACAAATTATGATAGTTTGCGAGCTTATTCCAGGTGTTTTTATCAAGGCGGCCGTTTGGCTCTAATTTGTGAGAATTCTGAAACCTCACAAGGTTATTTTCGGTTGCCTCATCTAAAACGCCCGATATACTGCCGTTTTCGTACTCGTCAAATTCCTCTGCAAGCAGTCTAAACAGTAGCTGAATTGCGTAGACGGCGTTGTGATAGTCGCCTCGCTTGAAGATCCTATCGGTTTCATTTGGGAAAAATCCGATCTTAACTGCGGGCGCCAAAATTTCAAGCACCTCTCTGTATCTGTCTGCAATGGCATTCCAGGTGGTCAAATCGGTAATGCCGTTCGGCTTTAATCCGTTGCGCTCTTGAAATTTTCGCACCGCATCCGTGGTCTGCTGTCCGTTAATTCCATCGGGAATTATATCGGGTGCGCCATTTTCATATCTACTGATCACATAAAGCATATTTTGCAGATCGTAAACCGCCTGCTTATCAGGGTTTCTGCTATCGGGTCTGTTTGCCATTTAAATTCCCCCTTACTGTGCGTTCTGCGCAAGCGCTGCGGGAGCCTGCTCGGGCGTGCGGCTTTGGGCAGTCTGCAGGTCAGAATAGATAAGAGCAATTCTGTTCCAGGTTGCCTCATCAACAACTCCCGTTGGAGTAAGACCAAATTCGCTCTGAAATCTTCTTACCGCCGCCGCAGTTCCCGGGCCGAAATATCCCGTTGTTGCAACTGTGTTTATGGCTCTGAAATAAAGAGCAATAAAGCTCAGATACTCCTGAATAAGCCTTATCGACTCGCCGCTCATTCCCTGCCGCAGTTCTATTCCAGGATAGGGCTGTGCAACGATCTGGCCCTCGTTACTCGGTGCGCTTTCAAGGATATTGCGATACTCATAGTAAATCTGATTCCAGGTCTCCTCGTCTACTACGCCAGTATCATTGAGACCTTTATATCGCTGAAACGCTCTTACAGCCTGCTCAGTGGCGCTTCCATACTCTCCGTCGATATTAACGGCGGGGATAAAGTCATTAAACGCCGAAATGTAGGAAAGGAAATATTGCAGCACCCGCACACCATCTCCGCGCGAGCCAACGCTCAGAGGCTCTGGAAATTGCTTTGAAACGTCCTCAAGCCTTATTCCCTCAGAATTAAGTTCAGAGAGCCTTCTGACGCTTACATATATGCGGATAAGGCGATACCATGTATCCTTATTTACGATGCCCGTAGGCTCCAAATTAAAGATCTCTTGAAAGGTTCTTACAGCATCAGCGGTTCTCTGCCCGTATCTGCCGTCGATCTGCACCTTGGGGATCTTGGGGTAGTTGGTTGAAATTCTGTTAAGCTCGTTCTGTATAGTAACAACATATCTTCCCGTATCGCCTATTCCAATCGGACTGCCGGGGTATGATTGCTGTACTTCGCCCACAAAAGCATCTGTTACGATCTCAATATCCTCCCCATAAAAATTTTGCAAAATCTCAAAAGGCACCATTCCCTCCTCTGCAAGCGGAACAGTTCCCCACTGTGAAAGTCCGTCACAGGTCGAGGTAGTGCCATTGCAGTACTGGGCAAAAAGCGGCTCAAACGTTCCTATTCTGCGTATATAGTCATTAAAAAGCTCGTCGACGATTCTGCTGACGGGATCAAAAATGTCCCTGCCGTACTCAAAGGACTGGTCGCATTGGGTCGAGTTTGTTATATCAAAGGGATAACCCTGACTTCTGTACCACTCGGTAAAAACTCTGTTCAGAGTAAAGGTAACCTGCGCATAGATATTTGCGCGGAGTGCCGACTCGGGCCAGGTGGGATATATTTCGCTTGACGCCACATTTTTTATGTAGTCTACAAACGGCACAGTTACGTTCTCGGCAGCCTCTTTAGGTCTGCCCAGATGAACCGTTATTGTGCTTGGAATAATTACCTCAGGCATTAACATCACTCCTTACTGAAGTCTCCTGCGGAACTAAATTTGCCGAAATTAACGAATCCACACCGCCAAACATCTGTGCATTAAGATTTTCTCTCGGCATATATCCCTCGGCGTGAATATCCACATTATAGTTAAAAAACGGGTCCGGAAATTCCGGCGTTTGCGACAAGGTTTCGCTGGGCGCAGGAAGGTCTACGCTTTCGGTAAGACCGTCCTGGTTTGTAACAAGCACAGCGACAAGGCTATTGTCATCGGGATTTTTAATTCTGATTACGGCATTTGAAATGGGGTACGCTCTATTTGCCGCAAAGGTTTCAACCCGAAGCCTCCCAATTTCTGAAAGCGCAGGATTTTCGCTCTCTGGCGGAAGTCGCGACGAACCTGTGTTTGCGGGCGGCGAGTACTGCGCCTTTGCCCCGCCCCTAATGCATACTCTGCTGACCGTCTGCTGAGGTGTTTCGTTTGCCTGTATCTCCTCCTCTGTCATAGGAGGCGAGGGCTCGCGGCTGGGTGCCGTCGCTTGAGACTCAAATGTAATTTCATTTTGGGACTGGTCGGTATTGCTTGACTGAAACTGCATCGGGGGCGGCGGGGTCTCAAAGGCAGCATCAGACGGCAGATTTTGAGGCTGAGTGGGTTGCGGAATCTGCACTGCTCTGGGTGTCTGCTGCATCTGCGACTCTTCTGTGCTATAGCTTTCACCTCTCGGCGACGGGTAATCGTCGCTCGTTGCAACATCGCTGTTCTGCCTTAAAATCTCCTCAATTCGAATCTTAAGTCCCTCGCTATCCGCCTCAAACCTTGGAAAATCTTGAGCTGTACTTCTTGGCTGAATTTCGGCGGGCGGCTGAGGTGGCCGAGGTGCTTGCATTGGTGGGGTTTGCGGCTGATTTCTCTCATTTTGGCTCTTTGCATTTGAGATCATCTTTTGCATTTCAGATTTATATTTTTCAATTAACTCTTGGGTTAGGTTATCCATTTTCTGCTCCTCTCGTAAAGTGTCGTTAATTATTATTTATGCGGCAGGGTGCTTTAAAATTACTCTTAGGCTTCAGCTCCAAAATGGTCCTTACAGCGTATTTTACGGTATCATACATTTTCCCTCGCGATATTAAAATAAAGCCGCCCAGCAGCAAGACAGAGCACAAAAGCGCAGTAACAACGAAAAAGGTCTTTCCATTTGTGTAAATCAGCGGCGTCAGCAGAATTTTTGAGCAAACGGCAGAAAAAAGCGAGGCGCAAAACGGCACTACAATATCGCTAAAAAACAAAAGCCTATTTTTTGATACCACAAGCAGCCTTCTTATACTCAAAAATGCGTTTAGCATAGTTGAGGTGTATATTACGGCTACATATCCATACAAACCGTATTTAGAAACAACAAAATAAATCATTGTAATGCTGACAACGGTATCAATACTACTGTATTTCAGAACTCTGTTATACTCACCGAGGCCTTTAAGCATACCGTCTGCGATACTGTCAAGGTACATAAACGGAATAAGCGGCGCCATTATTTTTATTAGTGCGCCCGCGTCCTTTTCTGTATACAACACGTCCCCTATGCTCTGCCCGAAAACTATAAAATTCGCTGAAATAAAGAGCGAAAACATAAGCGTTAATCGTATTGCGAGCATTGCGGTGCTTTTAATTTCCCCGTCCTTTTTTAGCGTCTGCGCCTCGGTAAATTCGGGAATCAAAAGCATTGAAAAGGACGAGAAAACAAACGAGGGAAAGAAAATAACCGGCATCACCATTGAACAGAGTATTCCATATCCTGCAAGAGCATCACTATTTGATGCGCCGAATTTTCTGAAGCCTATGGGAATGAGGACATTTTCAATCGTCTGAAGCCCTGATTTAAGATAAGCGCCCGCCGCCGACGGCAAGGCTATAGCGCAAAGCTTTTTAAAAGCATCTTTTTCCCTTTTAGCCCGCTTGCCCCTATATTCCAAAACGAATTTCAAAATTAGGAAAACACTTCCCAAAACCTCTGAAACCGCTGATGCGGCAACAATGGCGCAGCAGGAAAGCTCAATATTCCCCTTTGGCACAGGCAACATAAACATATAAAAGCAGGCAATTTGCGCTATCTGCTCGGTCACTCTTGAAACAAGGGTCGTTCCAACGTTTCGCGCGGCGTAAAAATACCCCGAAACTGCTGAGGATACAGAAATAAAGGGCAGACTTACCGCAAAAGCCTTAAGTG
The DNA here is from genome assembly GCA_017461245.1 of Oscillospiraceae bacterium. Lineage (GTDB taxonomy): Bacteria > Bacillota > Clostridia > Oscillospirales > Ruminococcaceae > SIG578. The sequence continues at coordinate 17,691 of JAFTYW010000055.1, read as the reverse complement.
AAAGCACACTCCGTTTATCGCAAAGCAGATAAACACCGATCTTTTCAGAAAGCGCAAAGACAATTAAGAAGGCGGCAACGCCAAAAGCAAGGCTATAAGCAAAGCTTAGCCGCATAACATTTTTTGCTCCTGCTCTATCCCCTTTTGAAAGCGCCTTTGCAATAAGTCTTGTTACGGCAAAGTTTATTCCAGAGGTTGCAAAGGTTACCGAAATGTTATATATAGCAAATGTCAGCTGATAAAGTCCCATACACTCTGCGCCGACCTTGTTTGAAACCACAACTCTAAAGGCTGTAAAAACAAGGCGAAGCAAAAAGGTTGAAACAACCAGCATAAAGGCGTTTTGAAAAAATTGTTTTTTATTCATAATTTTTCCCTTTTTTAAGAATACACTTGAATTTAAGCTTTAATGCGAATATACTTAAATAGAGATTTGTTTAAGGAGGCTCTATATGGACCAGAATACCAAAACAATTATCGAAAAAAGAATTGAACGCACAATGAAAGCGCTCGAAAACAACAATATGCAGGCATTTTATGCTGAAAACAAGTGTAAAGCTGTAGAGCTTGTCAAGGGTTTGATTGAAAAAGGTTCGACCGTTTCGTTTGGCGGCTCTGTGTCCCTTTCAGAAAGCGGCGTTATAGAGCTTATAAAAAACGGCGATTACAACCTTTTAGACCGCTCTGCCCCCGGCCTTACACCCGAGCAGATTCAGAAAATATACCGCGACACATTTTCTGCAGATGTTTATCTTTGCAGCAGCAACGCCATAACCGAAAACGGCGAGCTTTATAATGTTGACGGCTTTGGAAACCGCGTTGCCGCAATCACATTCGGTCCCGAATCGGTTATTATCGTTGCGGGCTACAACAAGATCGTTGCTGATATTGACGAGGCTGCCGACAGGGTCAAACGCATTGCCGCTCCCGCAAATTGCTTAAGACTTTCAAAGGACACCTACTGCGCCGCCTGCGGAAGCTGTGTTTCTCTTAAAGACGGCAAGGCTGAAATGACAGAGGGCTGCAACAGCGAGGACAGAATTTGCCGCAGCTATGTTGTTACTTCGAAGCAGAAAATTAAAAATCGCATCAAGGTCATACTTGTCGGCGAAGAGCTTGGATATTAATGTATGTAAAGTTGTTATACTTTACATATATTCAGCACAAAATCTTCATGATTTCAACTCATTATATTGAATTTTCGCTGCATTTATGCTATACTTAAACTCTCGGCGGCTCAGCCGCCGATATGCCCCTGTAGCTCAGTGGATAGAGCATTGGCCTCCGACGCCATGTGCGCTGGTTCGATTCCAGTCAGGGGTGCCAAAAAAAAGAAAAGACGAGTCAAAAATGACTCGTCTTTTCTTTTTTAACGAAATTCGCCTTATAATAAGGCGGATTTTGCTTCATTTTATGCGACAGCAGAAAACTTCATAATTCACGAGGTGAATTACTTCATATTTGCCACAAGGCAAATACTTCACTAAATCCATAAACGGCATTTTTAGTGCATAGTATGCTGCTTTAAAAGCTCAGCATTGCGGTAAGATCTAAAATACACAAAGGCGCTGAGTATCATTTCGCATACCCAAGAGATGACCCAGCCTATGTAAATACCCTCCATACCGAAATACTTTACACATATAAAGCTTGCGATAACTCTTGACACCGCGCCGACAGCCGTCAAAATGACCAACGGTTTCATTGCGGCAATGCCTCTAAAGAATGAATGCAGCAGATTGTTAGGAAAATTCAAAAGCGTAAACGGCAGATAAAAGCGCACAAACAAGACCGCATAGTTAAACGCCTCGCCGCTATATCCATCAGCGAAAAATAATGTGCATATCGGTTCTGCGAAAACAGAGCAACAAACAATCACAGGAAGCGAAAACAAAAGGCCTTGAAGCAGTCCTGCTCTGACCCCCTTTGGAATTAAGTCAAATTTCCCTGCACCTACCGCCTGCGCCGAATAGTTGGTGAGAGTCTTTGACGAGCTTTGATACATTATAAAGTTCAAGTCGTGAATTTTTAGTACCACAACATAGCTTGCAGTTGCTGCGGCACCGATGCCGTTTATAATGGGCGACATCATAAACGAGGCAAAGGACATTACTCCCTGCTGAGTGCAGATAGGAACCGCATATCTTAATTCCTCTTTTATATCCTCTGAGTTTAATTTGATTTTAACCTTTCCTACCTTAAGCGCCTTTTCACAGCTTAGGAACTTTATCAGATTAAAGGTGTTTATCACAAGCGCCGATGCGATGCTCGATAAGGCTATTCCCGCCACACCTAAATCAAAGACTGTTACGCTCAGTATGTTTCCTCCGACATTTAAAAATGCTGAAATTACCGACATAGCAAAGGGGAACGAGCTGCTTCCCATTGAGGAAAAAACGCAGACAAAGAAGTTATTAAGCAGTAAGAAGAACTTTCCTAATATTGTTATCACAAAATAACGATCAGCATCTTTTAAAACAACAGGATCTACCTTTAAGAAACTGTAAATCGGATAACGAAATGGAATTACGATAGCACCGATGATCGCACAAACCACAAAAAGCAAAAAGACCGCATTATAAGCTGCAACCTTAAGGCGCTCGTACTCTCCCGCTCCAAAAAGTTTTGCAATATAAATACCGACTCCCATATTAAACGACCAGATAAGAGATGATATAAATGTTATAAAAGATGCCGTTGCGCCGATTGCGGCAAGTCCTGCTTCACCGAGGTAATTTCCCGCAATAATGGTGTTTATAGTTGTATACGCCTGCGAGAAAACCGAGGATAGCATCATTGGAATGGCAAAAAGCAGAAAGTTTTTATATATATTTCCCTCTGTCAGATTTTTCATTTTTCTCGCTCCTTGACAAATGCAGTTTCTTTCGCCTATAATTGTATTGCATTTATCAAAACTTATCAATATAGTTTAAAATATAGCGAATTTCTCAAAATTTATCATTTAAAAAGGAGATAAAAATGAGTCAGAAACTAAGACAAGATGCGATTCTAGACATACTCCAAAAACAGAATTACGTGTCGGTCAAATACCTTGTTGACACACTCCATTACAGCAACGCGACAATAAACCGAGATTTGAATGTTTTAAAGCAGAGAAACCTTATAAATCGCAGTTACGGCGGCGTTGAGCTGATAAGCAAATCAAAACTGCCTGCACTCCCCTTTCGTTACCACTTTATGAAAAAGGAAAAGCGGCAGATTTGCAAGATTGCCGCCGAGCAGGTTTGCGATGGTGATACCATTTTTATTGATGCTACCACAACAACTCAATTTATGTCTCAATACTTAATAGAACGAAAAAACCTCACAGTTATTACCAACAATCTTTCGCTTGCGGGATTCTTAAGCGAGCAAGGGGTAGATGTTATTTGCTTAGGCGGCAGAGTTGTTGAAACCCCGAGTATGCTATACAGCGACGAAACTGCTGAATTTGCATCAAGATATCTTGCAAACAAGATGTTTTTCTCAACAAGTAGTTTTTCACCAGACGGCAAAATAAAAAACAACGGCTACATTCCGCTAATTTATGCCATGATGAAAAACTCCGACAAGATATATTACCTTGCAGACCACGAAAAATCACAGATAAACGCCCCAAAGGTAGTCTGCGATTTCGGCAGAGTTGACGTTGTGATCAGCGACTATGATTTTTCTGATGAAACAAAGGCTACTTTTCCCAATACAGAATTTTTCCTGGCTTAAAAAAAGACGAGTCATTTTGACTCGTCTTTTTTCTTGCGTGAAAGAATTTTATTCATTTGTGAGCTTGACGGATTTGGGGTCAGTTTTGGCGAGGATGTCGAAAACAACAAGCTCATTTTTACCTTCTTTTAAGAGCGGCGCGGGGATAAAAAGTTTGTTTTCGCTATGCTCTATATCCCAATGTCTGCCGAGGTTAAAGCCGTTTACAAAGGCGACACCCCTTGTAAAGCCGTCAAGGCGCAAAAGGGTGTCCCCTGTCTCATCGACCTCAAAGTCGTACTTATACAAGGCGGGGGCGTTAACTTCTGCCTTGCCGCAATATTTTTCGGGCAGTTTTTCAAGCGGCATGCAGTAAATATCATAGCCGAAAACCTTGGAATAAACGCTGTATTCCTTATCAAAAAGCTCGATGTCGCCGTCAAGGCCCTTGCGGTCTTTAAGGTGGATGCCGTAATTTACCCTGCCCATATTCTCGACTACTATCTGCACATCGGTCTCGCCGCGGGTGGCTAGATCCACCTCCCGCTCCGATACATTTCTATACAGAGTTTTTGTGTACTGCCCGTTAACGTAAACGTGGGCAATATCGTGAATGGGCGGCAGAAGCAGTTTTGCGCCTTCTGCGCCGACGAAAACACGAGTGCTGTAAATGATATAGCCGTAGCCCTCGTCGCAGTCCTCCATGGTTTTTACTGTGGGGCTCGCAGTTTTCTTTAAAAGGTCGGCGTTTTCTTTAAGTGTGGTTTCGCCGACGAATTTTACGCTATCGTAGACCTTAAAAACAGTGTCAGTGGCGGTATTTTCTATCCTTTTGCCAAGCTTGCGACAAATAACCTCCTGCTCGGCATAGTATTTTGGGGTTCTCCTGCCGTACTCATCGAGCGGAGCGTCAACGTCGTAGCTCGTCATCTGAACAACAAGCTCTTTGCCGAAATCGAGTGAGCCGTTCATAAAGCCGAAACTAGTTCCGCCGTGGAACATATATAGGTTTACAAGTTCGGCGTTGTCAAGAGCAGTTTCAACCGAAGTGGCAACCTCATCTATATCACGTCGCACTATAGGCTCACCCCAATGGCACGCCTTGCCGTTCCAAAGTTCCAAAACCGCGCCAGGCTGAGAGCCGTGATACTTTTTAAGTGAGTTTACACAGCGAACGCTGTCCCATCTATAGTTTACCGAGGCAAGAACGTCGGGCAAAGTGCCGTTATGTAGCAAAAATTCTGTTTCGCCGTCTGAGGTCAAGAGCGGGCAATCAATCCCCTTATCCTCGTAGAATTTCTTTATCCATTTGAGGTACTCTTTATCGTTCCCATAACTTCCATACTCATTTTCGATCTGAACGAAAATAACATTTCCGCCGTTTGTAATAAGGTGCGGCTTTAATTTTTCGCAGACCTTTTCAAGATAAGGTGTAATTTTTTCTAAAAAGAGCGGCTGGGAGCAGCGAAGCTCTATATCACGGTATTTTAAGAGCCACCAAGGCATACCGCCAAAATCCCACTCAGAGCAGATATAGGGCCCCGGGCGAACTATTGCATAAAGGCCGAGGTCCTGCGCAGTTTTTAAGAAAGCACCGAAATCGAGCCAACCCGAAAAGTCAAACTCGCCCTCACGCTTTTCATGCAGGTTCCAGCAAAGGTAGGTCTCAACACAGTTGCAGCCCTGCTCTTTAAGCTTCAAAAGGCGGTCGTACCAATACTGCGGTACTATTCTGAAATAGTGCATAGCGCCCGACATTATCTTTTCGGGTTTGCCGTTAATGTATATTTTCTCTGAGTCATAATACACAGATTTCATAGCGTTGTCCTTTCTAAATCGAAGCATAAGTACCTCTGTTTTTTAGACTAATGCGCAGACTTTTTATAGACGTTTTCACAGCGAGAAACTTCAGAGCAAGGCTTCTTATTACAACATATTTATAGTAATTAAGCCGATAAAGGCAATTATTATGCCTATTATGCATTTTGCCGTGAGTTTTTCCTTAAAGAAGACTGCAGACATAGCAGTTGACAAAATCAGCGCTGCACCTTGATTTAAAGGATAAAGCAAAACCGAGCTTAAATGCTGAGCGGCAAGGGTTTTGAAAAAGGAATTAGCAAACAGGCCTATTGACATTACAAATATGTATCCCGAAATTTTAATAAAGTCTCTTTTTGAGGTTCTCTCGCCGCTTGATCTGAATATAATGCAGCAAACAGTAAGAGTAACTGCCGCGAATACATAGGTATAAAAGTTAAACACCGAAGCCGAGATGTCGGGAAGCTGTTTTACGAATAACTTTTGTGAAAAATCAGTTATTCCGTTTGAAACTCCGCAGCAAAGCAGGATTAAAAACGAGGAAACGGATATTCTTTCTTTTATTGAATTGTTGTATGAACACATTATAACAACAGCAATAAATAACAACGCAATCCCAATCCATTGCGTAGGCTTTATCTGTTCTTTAAAAAATATGTTTCCCAAAACAATAGGAACAAGAACACCTAACATCAGAAATACATCAAGCATCATATAAGCGCTTTTTTTAACAGATATAAGCCAGGTTACAACAAAAACAGTGGTAGATATACCCGACAACCCTGAAATTAAAATAAGTTTATACGAGGGTACCATCTGCAATATTTCACCGCTAAAAAGAATAAATATAAATCCTATAATAATGCAGAGCAGCATTCTTATGATGTTTGCAAGCATTGAGTCCTTTACCGAGGTTATGTAGCCGCTGGTTTTCTTACCACAAAAGCCTTTAGCTGCGCCAGCAAATAAAGCTGTAAATAAAAAAATATATCCTATGATAAACACCTCATTTTGTAATTAAGAGCTTATTATCATTAGTATAAGTTACTCGGGCAAATAATTAAATGTAATAAATAAAATGTTTTTTGTAAAAAACGTTTCATTTTCAAAAAATTCGTGCTAAAATAATTTCAAGCTATTCGGGAGGTGCAAAAATGAATATAATTCCCTTTGAGGAAATGTATTACACAAATTTTATTATTACAGAGGTCCTAGCAAATCCTCAAAACTGGTTTGAAAGCAAAAATTTTTATTCCTGCATAGGCAGACCAAAGCCTTCCCACACGCTGCTTTGGTTTAAAAACTGCCGTGGCAGAATAACCTGCAAGGACGGAACGGTTGTTGAGGTTCATAAAAACCAGCTTACCTATATGTCAAAGGACATTGAATACAGCATTGAGTTTTTTGACACAGCGCCCGATCAGATCGACTGCATCGTTTTCCATTTTCAGCTTTTTGACACCGACGGAAATGAATTTTGTCCCACCCTCACGCCAAGTGTTTGTATAAAAAACGTTGATGTTTCTATGGCTATGGCGATAGATATGGCGGCAGACGAGTTTGAGAAAAACATTGTATGTGTCCCCGAAATCACCTCTGTAATATACCGAATTTTTGCTTATATTTGTAAAAAACAGCGCCAAAGCATTGCCAAAAACAAGTTTTCTTACATACGCGCGGGAATTGAGTTACTTGAGAGCAACAGCGACAAAAGCATTGAGGAAATTGCGCAGATATGCGGAGTCAGCGAGGGATATTTCCGCAAGCTTTTTAGAGAGTACAGCGGCGACAACCCGATAGATTTCCGTCAGAAGCACCGAATAGAAAAAGCCAAGCAGCTTTTAATTCTCGACACCTTTACGGTCGGCGAGATAGCCGCTCAGCTAAATTTCACAGATATTTATCATTTCAGTAAGACCTTTAAGAAATACTGCGGGGTCTCTCCAAACAAATACTTAAAAAGCAAGCAATAGAAAAAGCCGCCATAAGAACACTTCTTATAAGGATATTTAAAGGCCAGATTCAATATGAATCTGGCCTTTTCATCTGCCTCCCTCTGACGAGGGTAGCAAAGCGCGACGCGGGAGTGAATGACAGTCCTGTGGACTGTCAGAGCTGCGGCGTGACCGAGCCACAGCGAGAAATGGCAAAATCGCAGATTTTGACGGAGGGAGAGATTTTTACCCTCTCTCCCCCAGTCATTTTTTCAAAAATGACAGCCCCCTCGTCAGAGGGGGCCTAAAAGACGTCCTTTATAAGAAACAGCCATAAAGGCGGCTTTTTTAATTTTCGTTTAATTTATCGAGTCTTTTATTTCTGAAATACAAAATGAGGTCCAAGCCGACCATTGTAAGATTTAAGAAATAAAAGAAAAGGACATACCATTTTTGAGAAATGCTCTGCATATAAGCCTCGTTAACAAACTTTGAGGCGATACCTGCTATGTAGCCGCCGAATATTAAAAGCAGAAAGCCGAGGCTTTTGCCCTTTGCAGTTCTTGCCTTGTAAGACTTAACTACGTTAAGCGGCCATGAAGCGCCAAAGCTGACTATCATAATAATTTCGAGTATTTCTGCCATAAAAACACCTTATTTCTACAAAACAAAAACCGTCATCCGACGGTTTTTGTTGATTTTTTATTTTCTCTCTTAGGGTCACGCATAATTTTTACCGCGCTTCCCTCCTCAACGCAGGCACTATTTACTATGATCTTTTCAATAGTGGGGTCTGAGGGGGTTTCAAACATAACGTCGGTAAGAATTTCTTCCATAATTGCGCGAAGTCCACGAGCGCCTGTTTTATTCCTGATAGCCTTTTGTGCAACTGCCTTAAGAGCATCGTTTGTAAACTGAATTTCAACATTGTCTACAGCGAAAAGGTGCTCATATTGCTTAACCAAGCTGTTTTTAGTTTCAGTAAGAATCTTAACGAGTGCGTCTTCATCAAGGCTTTCAAGGCTCGTGATAAGGGGAACTCGGCCAATAAGCTCGGGGATAATACCGAACTTAATGAGGTCCTGCGGAATAACCTTGGAAAGCAGGTTTTCCGCCTCTGCCTGAGCCTTGCTCTTAACGTCCGCGCCAAAGCCGAGTGAAGAGGTTGAAACCCTCTTTTCAATTATCTTTTCAAGCCCGTCAAACGCGCCGCCGCAGATAAAGAGGATATTTTTAGTATTGATCTGGATAAATTCCTGCTGAGGATGCTTTCTGCCACCTCCCGGGGGAACATTGGAAACGGTACCCTCAATAATTTTAAGGAGCGCCTGCTGAACGCCCTCGCCGCTAACATCGCGGGTTATTGAGCGGTTTTCAGAACGGCGAGCAATTTTATCGATCTCGTCGATATAAATTATGCCGCACTCTGCCCTCTCAACGTCAAAATCAGCCGCTTGAATGAGTCTTAAGAGGATATTCTCAACATCCTCGCCGACGTATCCTGCCTCGGTAAGAGTCGTAGCGTCAGCGATTGCAAAAGGAACGTCAAGTGTCTTTGCAAGGGTCTGCGCCAAAAGCGTTTTACCGACACCTGTGGGACCCAAAAGCAAGACGTTGCTCTTTTGAAGCTCGACATCGCTCTGGTTAGGATTATTTACGTTGTTCATAATGCGCTTATAGTGGTTATAAACCGCAACCGAAAGCGCAACCTTAGCTTTATCTTGACCGATTACATACTGGTCAAGAACTTCCTTTATCTGAGCGGGTTTAAGCACATTTATATCAACAGGGCGCTTTTTGCTGACTCTGCCTCGGACATTCTTGGCCTCGGGATAAAGCATTTTATTGCACAGGTCAACACACTCGTTACAAATTGCGGCGTGAGGGCCTGCAATAAGGGTATCGACTTCGTCCTTGGTCTTACCGCAGAAAACGCAACGCTCTATTGTATCATTAACGTTTGGCATTTAAATCACCCAATTTCAGTTACTTTATCTACGGTCGATAACCTTATCGACAAGACCGTAATCGCAAGCCTGTTGAGCGGTCATAAAGTTATCTCTCTCGGTGTCCTTAGTGATAACATCGAGGGGCTTGCCTGTGCGCTCAGAAAGAATCTGATTTAAGCGGGATTTGATCTTCACGATATGCTCAGCGTGGATCATAACATCAGTTGCCTGACCCTGTGCGCCGCCGAGAGGCTGGTGAATCATAATTTCGCTGTTGGGCAGAGCAAATCTCTTTCCCTTTGCGCCTGCGGCAAGAAGGAATGCTCCCATACTTGCGGCCATACCGATGCAAATTGTTGAAACATCGGGCTTGATATAATTCATAGTATCGTAAATTGCCATACCTGCGGTTACAGAGCCGCCGGGGCTATTTATATAAAGGTGGATATCCTTATCGGGATCCTGACCTTCAAGATACAGAAGCTGAGCAACTACTAAACTTGCAGTCGCATCAGTTACCTGATCGCAAAGCATAATAATTCTGTCATTTAAAAGACGGGAGAAAATATCGTAAGAACGCTCTCCTCTACTGGTTTGTTCTACTACCATTGGCACCAAACTCATTTAAAACCTCTCCTTTCGGTTTTTTAAAAGTTTTAGAAACAAACCGTTCCGAAGCGACAAAACTGACACTTCGGAATGGCATTTAAAACTATTTTGGGGCTAAAATCCGAAGATTATTCAGCGTCAGCCTCTTTTTTAGCTGCAGTTTTCTTTGCAGTTGTGGTTTTCTTAGCGGCGGGCTTCTTTTCACCCTCAGCCTTTGCAGCGGTTGTGGTCTTCTTTGCTGTGGTGGTCTTTTTAGCTGCAGGCTTTTTCTCGCCGTCCTCAGCCTTTTTAGCTGCAGTCTTCTTAGCGGGAGCCTTCTTTGCAGGAGCCTCTTTCTCGTAGGTCTTTACGGTGATAGCGGCGTTATCCCTTACAAAGTCGATAGCCTTCTGCATAGCGAGATCCTTCTTGATGTCCTCAGCAGGAATAAACATCTTGATCTGCTCAGCATCAATATTGTAGCTCTCTGCAACCTTCTTGTATTCTGCATCAACCTCTTCCTCAGAAGCCTCAAGCTTCTCAAGAACTGCGATCTTCTCAAGAGCAAGGCGGATCTTGACCTGTCTCTCAGCCTGATCCTTAAAGGTGTTGCGGAATGCAGCCATATCCATACCGGTGTACTGGAGATAAAGATCAAGCTTCATACCCTGTGCTTCAAGACGGCTCTGGAAATCTCTAACCATATCGTCCATAGCGTGCTCATACATACACTCAGGGATCTCAGCCTTCATACCCTCGATAACAGCTTCGATAAGGGCATCTTCAACCTCAGCAGTTGCGGCGTTCTCAAAACGCTCTGAGAGCTTTGCCTCAGCATCCTTCTTAAACTCGTCAACGCTGTCAAACTCGGTAACATCCTTAATAAACTCGTCGTCTACTTCGGGAAGCTCGCGAACCTTGATCTCGTGAAGCTTACACTTAAATACAGCGGCCTTGCCTGCGAGCTCGGGAGCATGATACTCCTCGGGGAAGGTTACATTAACGTCAAACTCATCGCCGATATTGTGGCCTGCAACCTGCTCCTCAAAGCCGGGAATAAACTGGTTAGAACCGAGAACCAAAGGCTGCTTCTCGCCCTTACCGCCGTCGAATGCTACGCCATCAACAAATCCCTCATAGTCGATGATAGTGCTGTCGCCATTCTCAGCAGCTCTATCCTCAACGTTAATTATACGACCGTTACGGTTGCGAAGAGCGTCGATTTCTGCGGCGATATCCTCCTCAGTTACCTTTTTAACGTTTTTGGTAGCCTTGATTCCCTTATAATCAGCAACCTCGACCTCGGGTTTTACAACTACGGTTGCCTTAAAGGTAAATCCCTTATCGTCAACAGAAAGTACCTCGATGTCAGCGCGGTCAACAGGCTCAATTCCTGCCTCTACAACAGCGTCGCTGTAGGCTGCGGGATAAAGCTCGTTTACGGCATCCTCATAGAATATCTCCTTGCCATACATCTTCTCGATGAAAGCACGGGGAGCCTTTCCGGGACGGAAACCGGGAACATTTATTTTCTTAACATTCTTGCGGTATGCTGCAGCGCAAGCTTTCTCAAATTCCTCTGCTCCAACCGAAATCTCAAGTTCTACCTTGTTTTTTTCGATTTCCTTTTTAGAAACTAATGTCATTTTACTTCCTCCTGATTTTGCATCTGAAAAAATTTATTTTAACTTTTTCTTATCCAAACAATTATAGCACAGTGTTTTTGAAATTACCACCATTTTTTTAACTTTTTTTGCATTTTTTCAAAGTTTTCTGCTAAAAAATCTTGATTGGGACAAATTCAAGGTAATCGCAGGACGCAAGGCGGAAATCTATACCGTCATAAACGCCGTCGATAGCGTATCTGTAGGACGCGCCGTGAATGTGTCCGTAAAAGCATTTTTTGACGTTATACTTCTTTAAAACGTCGTAGACCTCGTTGCATATCTCCTCGGCATACAGAGGTGGATAATGCAGGAACACTATAGGCTCTCTGCCGCTCTCTACGCAGGGCAGAATTGATGCTTCAAGCCTCGCTGCTTCTCTGTCGAGAATTTTTTTATCGTGGACCTTACCGTCCTCATTTATCCAGCCACGAGAGCCGCAAATCCCGTAATTTTCGTCATACGGAAAGAAATTATTGTGCAGGATTTTAAGGGTGGTAAGAGAGTTTTCCTCAAAAAATCTTTCCATTTTTGAGCGTGAGGTCCACCAATAATCGTGGTTTCCTTTAACAATTATCTTTTGTTTGCCCGGCAGAGCGTTGATAAACCCAAAATCCTCAAGAGCCTCATTTAAATTCATTGCCCACGAAATATCTCCCGGCAAAACAATGATATCCTCTTCCCCTACCGTTTCCTTCCAGTTCTTTTCAAGCTTTGCTACGTAGTCCTGCCATCTATCGCCGAAAATATCCATCGGCTTATCGCAGGAGAAGGAAAGGTGCGGGTCTGAGATGCAGTAGAGCGACATAGCATCCTCCGTTAGTTGATTTTAAGTCCTTCCAGAACTACCTTTTGCATATCCTCTTTTTCGCAGGTCATCTTAAAGCGAACTTCCTTGTTCTTTAGCTCCTTAAGCTGAGCGGGGGCCTTGGTGCCTGTTGCATTTTCAAGAATGTCGATAACCGCAAACTCATCCTCAGCTACAGCCGATGGAGCAATAGCAGAAAGAACGTCCCCTGCAAATTTATAGGGGCTTGCAGTTGAAACTATGACAGTCTTAGTAAGGTCGCCCGTCTTTTTATAGTAGTCCTCGTACACCTTGACTGCAACCGCAGTATGTGTGTCGCAAAGGTAATTAAATTTCTTGAATGTGTTGCTGATTGTTTCTAAGGTCTCCTCGTCGCTGCAGCAGCCGCCGACAAAAACCTCGTTTATCTTATTCTTTACATCGTCACTAACAGTATATTTTCCGTTTTCGGAAAGCTCTTTCATAAGTCCTGCGACAGTCTTATCGTCCTTGCCGCAAAGCTCATAGATAAGTCTTTCAAGGTTGCTTGAAATGAGAATATCCATTGAGGGCGAAACCGTTGTAAAGAACTTTCTGTTTTTATCGTATGTTCCGCTGCTTATAAAGTCAGTAAGAACGTTGTTTGAGTTGGAAGCGCAGATAAGCTTATTTACAGGAACACCCATCTGCATAGCGTAATAGCCTGCGAGAATGTTTCCAAAGTTGCCTGTAGGAACAACAAAGTTTACCTTGTCCCCTGCCTTGATATCGCCGTTTTTGATAAGGCGGCAGTAGGAAGCAACGTAGTAAACTACCTGCGGAACAAGTCTGCCCCAGTTAATTGAGTTTGCGCTGGAGAATATCATATTGTTTTTGTCTAATGCTTCTCTCATTTCGGGGTCGGTAAAGATAGCCTTTACACCGCTCTGAGCGTGATCAAAGTTGCCGTTGATGCCACAAACAGAAACGTTTTTGCCCTCTTGAGTGTTCATCTGGAGCTTCTGAACCTTACTTACGCCGTCCTCGGGATAGAAGACCATGATCGAGGTTCCGTCAACATCCTTAAAACCTTCAAGGGCGGCTTTGCCTGTATCGCCAGAGGTTGCAACAAGGATGACTATCTCTTTATTATCAAGAACAGTCTTTGCAGAGGTCATCATAAGGTGAGGAAGGATCTGCAGAGCCATATCCTTAAATGCGCAGGTAGGTCCGTGCCACAGTTCCAAAACAGATGCAGTGCCGCTAAGCTTATGAATCGGAGCAATCTCGTCACTCTCAAACTTTTTAGAGGTGTATGCGCTGTTTACGCAGTTCTCTATTTCTTCCTTTGTAAAGTCAGTCAAAAACAGCGAAAGAACGGTTTTTGCGATATTTTTGTAGCTCGCAGTTGCCATAGACTCAAGCTGCTTTAAGCTAAGCTTGGGGATATCGCAGGGAACAAAAAGTCCGCCCTCCTGCGAAATGCCGTTTGCAATGGCAAATTTTGAGCTTTTTTCCACACTGCTGTTTCTTGTACTGTTGTAGTTCATTTTTGCACTTCCTTAAAGATTATTAACAAAAAAATTATAAGCGTTATTAAATAAAATTTTATCGGCTATATGCTTTGAAAAACCGTTTTCTATAAAAAACTCTTCAAGAGATAAGAGTTTCTCGTCACTATCAAACTCATCTATTATCTCAGCGCCGTCAAAATCCGTTCCGATACAGAGAGCGTTTTCACCGCCAAGCTCGAGAATATGCTCGGTGTGGCGCAGAATGTCATATTTATTTGCAGATTTGGGGTCATTGTTTAAAAAAGCGGTGTAAAGGTTTAGGCCTATAAGGCCTCCGCGATCTACAATTTCCTTTATCTGCTCGTCGGCAAGGTTCCGCCTATGCGGGCAGACCCTGCTTGAATTGCTGTGGCTTGCAACAAGTGGCTTTTTTGAGAGCTTACAGACGTCTTCAAAGCCTTTATCTGAAAGGTGGGAAACGTCAATGGTTATGCTGTTTTGCTCTAAAAGCGGGACACATTCCTTGCCAAATGGCTTAAGTCCCCTATTTTTCGCCTGCCCGAAGCCGAGCTCGTTCTCGCCGTTCCATGTAAGGTTAAAAAGCTTTACACCAAGGCGCGCAAGTCTTTCAATCTCGCAAAGGGAGCCTGCAAGCACCGAGCCGTTTTCTACAGTTAAAACTGCGCCGATCTTAGCTTTTTCAAGGCTGACTTTATCGGTAATTTGGGTGATTCTATCTTTATAAAGCTCAAGCTGATCTTCAAAAACAGCATAGAGCCTATCAAAGTGTGATTTAGCCTCCTGCCCCTTTAACTCATCGGGGGTAAAGATGGCAAAGCAGCGAATCACTCTATCGAATTTTTCCATATTTTCGAGCGAAACCGCAAGCTGCGATTGCTCAAGGTTTTTTCCATTCTTTTCAAGCTCGAAAAGAGTATCACAATGAAGGTCAAAAAGCATTTACATCACCTTTTTAAAAAGCATTTTCTATATAGTTATGCGTTTTAACCTCTATTTTTTCGCCCTTTTCGGTTACAACTATTTCAGAAACATCAAACCTCGGCTGAAGCTCGCTCGGGTTGTTTATAAGATAAAACTCAGCAGTCTTGATGCATTTTTGCTGCTTAAAGTAGTCTACTGCCTCTCTGGGCGCGCAAATGCTGTTTTCTCCGCGGGTCTTAACCTCAACAAAGGCAAGAATCCCCTTTTTAGATGCGATTATATCAATTTCGCCAAATCGGGAATGGAAGTTTCTTTCCAAAATCTTATAGCCGTGTTTTTTAAGGAACTTCACTGTATAATCCTCGCCAAACACGCCGTGTGTTTTTGTTTTAGCGCCCATTTTTACGCGCCTCGATATATTTTTTTAAAAAGCTCATTCTATGTATATCAGAAATACCGTGTTCGTCGAGCATCTGGTAGTGGAGCTTTGTGCCGTATCCCTTATGCTTTTCAAACTGATACTGCGGGTACTTTTCGGCAAGCTCTAACATATATCTATCCCTTGACACTTTGGCAAGAATAGAAGCCGCCGCAATGCTTTTGACCTTGGCATCGCCGCCTATCACATACTGCGACGGAATACTGAGCCCAGGGGTTTTATTGCCGTCAATAAGTGCATAATCGGCAGAAACACTGAGTCCCTCAACGGCAGTTTTCATAGCAAGCATTGTAGCGTTTAAGATGTTAAGCTCGTCGATAGTTTTATGGTCGACTGCGACTATTTTATAGGCAAGTGCCTCTTTTATGATCTGCTCAAAAAGGCTCTCTCTTTTTTTCTCAGTAAGTTTTTTGGAATCGTCAAGTCCCTCAAACTCGCTATCGGGTTTAAGGATAACTGCCGCAGCATAAACAGGACCGGCAAGAGGTCCTCTACCTGCCTCGTCAACACCGCAAACTGCGCTATAGCCCTGCTCTGACAGAGCATTTTCCATAGGCTCAAAGTTTGCCATGCGGCTCACATCCTTTCAATATCCTCTACCGATTCGAGAGATATTCTTCCTATTTTACAGCCTCTGAACTCGTCAATTACTGCGATTGCAGCCCTTTCGGTGTTAATTTCACCGCCCGAGATGCGCATACCGCGCTTTGCACCGATTTTTAAAAGCAGCTCGTAGCCGTCCTCGTCGTCCCCTATCTCGATATTGTATCTAGCGCAAAGCATCTGCGGATATTTATCTTTTAGTGTTTCGAGTAGGCGCACTGCAAGAAGCTCTATATCCATAATATCATCTTTTACGGCGCCTGTAAAGGCAAGGTGCTCAGAAACCTCTTGGCTTTCAAACTTAGGCCAGAGCATACCAGGCATATCAAGAAGCTGGAGCGAAGAATCAACATCCACCCACTGTATTCCACGGGTAACGCCCGGTCTATCCTCGACCTTTGCCTTTTTGCTTTTTGAAAGTCGGTTAATAAAAGAGGATTTTCCAACGTTGGGAATACCCACGACCATAACCTTAATTGCCTTAGCGCTCATTCCCTTAGCGGCTCTTTTTTCTATAAGCTCACTAAGAGCGCGGCGCACCGCCCCCGGAAATGCGTTTATGCCCTTTCCGCTTCGGCTATCGGTAACAACGGTTTCAATACCCTGAGCGCGATAATATTCGCACCACTTACGAGTTGTTTCACTATCGGCGCAGTCGGCCTTATTTAAAACAAGAACTCTCTTTTTATTTCCTATAAGCTTATCTATTTCGGGGTTTTTACTGCTTATAACAATTCTAGCGTCACGAATTTCAACAACGGCATCAACTAAAGGAAGACACTCTTTTATAAGGCGCCTTGTTTTTGCCATATGTCCCGGAAACCACTGAATTGACGGTGACTGGCTCATAGCTTTCTCACTTTCGTTTATTTTACAAGTCCAAATGTATCAAAGGGGAAAATTCTTAGGAATGCTTTTCCTATAATATACCTCGTATCAATTTCGCCTATACTTTGACTTCGGCTATCGGTTGAGGCATTTCGGTTATCACCCATAACAAAAACGTGTCCCTCGCTTACGGTAAAAGGAAACTCTACACTATCAATGGGGACCTTTGTGGTAAGGGTGTTTATATACGGCTCTTCGAGCAGAATACCATCAACATAAACCTTGCCTTCATTAAAGTCAATATCAACAGTTTGTCCCTCGGTGGCGATGACCCTTTTAATGAGCGGGCCACCGATCTCGGTAGGCTGGGTTATAACGACTATATCGCCCTTTTCAACGCCTGTTATAGCTGAATTAACAAGGATAAGCCTATCCCCATGCGTAAGGGTTGGCAGCATTGAACTACCGTCAACCTGAGCGGTGCGTACAAAAAGCGTAAGCGCAAGCATAAGAGCAATAAGCGAAAAGCATATTGCCTCAAACCAGTCAAATATCTCGGATTTGAGCGAAAATTCTTCTTTAACCTGCATTTACATTCTCACCTGCCAAAAAATAATGATAGCAAAAAAGGGACAATGAAGTCCCTTTAAAGTTGCCGTATTCAGTTGATCTGTTCCTTAACCTTAGCGGCCTTACCGACTCTGTTTCTGAGATAATAAAGCTTGCCTCTGCGAACTTTACCTTTTCTAACGATCTCAAGCTTGTCGATGTTAGGTGAATGAACGGGGAAAACCCTTTCAACGCCTACGCCGTAAGATACGCGGCGGACTGTGAAGGTTTCGGAAACGCCGCTGTGCTTGCGAGCGATAACAGTACCTTCAAAAACCTGAATTCTTTCTCTGTCGCCTTCCTTGATCTTAACGTGAACCTTAACGGTATCACCG
>JAFTYW010000054.1 GCA_017461245.1 Oscillospiraceae bacterium | reverse complement strand
TTACGCCTGCAACGGTCAGAGGGATCCTCTCGCCGTTTTCGTCGACACGAAGAATGATAAACTGGCCCGGCAGAGCCTTGTTGGCTACCAGCGGAGCTTCTATCTGAAGCTGTACCACTGTGGGATTTAAAACTTTTTTATTAACTATTCTATACATTTTATTCTCCACCTCAAAAAAGACGGCTTATTTCTTTATAAAGTTCTTGCCTACAACACTACCGCCGTCAACAAGTACGTCTACGCCGGCAAGATAGCCATTTCTTTCGTCTGCAACGGTTGCTATAGCGTAGCCGAGCTCCTCGGGCTTGCCCATACGTCTTTCGGCAGTTGTATCCAAAAGGCTTCCGCCTTCTTCTGCTTCCAGATTGCCCATATCTGTTGCAATAAGTCCGGGGCTTAATGAGCAGACACGGATACCCTTTGCGCCAAGCTCATAAGCGGATTTTGCAGCGTACCAGATAACGAATTTTTTGGAAAGTCCGTAAGCAAGGCCGGATGCCTTGTATCCCTTGAGCTTACAGGGCAGGGCAAGAACTTTCTTAAGGAACTTATCCTCGTCCTTATCGGCAAGAGCAAATGTCTTCTTGCTTGCAAGGAAATCGGGAAGAATATATGCGGAGTTGGAAGAAACGTCAACGATAACGCTACCCGCATTCATCAGTTTTGAAAATTCCTCGTTGATATAAACTGTTCCGAGCGCATTTACTCTCATAAGCTTTTCGGGTTCTGCCATTGCGGGAGAAAGACCTGCGGAATTGATAACGTTTTTGATCTCGCCAAGGCCTGCCGCATATTCGGCAAGCTCACGAACCTGCTCTCTTACCGAGGTGTCGCAGGTTTTGGCATAAGCCTCGTATCCGAGAGCCTCTAATTCTTTTACCGCTTTTTCCAGCTTTGAAAGTGTTCTTCCGGTTACAACAATGATTTTATCCTTGGGCATATACTTAGCAGTGGCAAGGCCCATTCCGCTTCCGCCGCCGGTTATTACGCAAACTGTTTTCATTTTTTATTCCTCTTTTTTAAAAATACAAGGGCATCTCTAAACGATCATTGAACGCTGAGCCGTTAGAGATGCCCTCTTCGATTATTTCAACAATTCTCGATGTGTCAATAATCTTGAATAAACAAAGGTTATTTTATTACGCCGATATTAGAAATCAACCTCGGTGTCGTAATAGCAGCACTTAAGAAGCTTTTCCATCTCTTCAACAGAGATCTTTCTGGGGTTGGAACCTGTGCAAGCATCTGCAACAGCGTTCTTTGCAATCTCGGGAAGTCTCTCAAGGAAGATGTTCTCGGGAACGAAGCCGTTCTCGCAGGGCAGGCTGTCAAGACCGTAGTTCTTGATGCACTGAGGAATGTTGAGAGCGTCGTTCATACCACGGAGGTAAGCGATGAGGTTTGCAACCTTTTCATCGTCGTTAGCGCCGCCAAGACCCATAAAGTCAGCGATTACACCGTAACGCTTCTTTGCAGTTTCGTCCTTTGCATTGAAAGCAATAACCTTAGGAAGATACATAGCGTTTGCAGCACCGTGAATGATGTGAGCGCCGAGATCCTCGAATATAGCACCTGTCTTGTGTGCCATAGAGTGAACGATACCGAGAAGTGCGTTAGAGAATGCCATACCTGCAAGGCACTGAGCGTTGTGCATAGAAGCACGCTTGGTCATATCGCCATTGTAGGAATCAACGAGATCGTCCTGAATCATTTTGATTGCGAAGATCGCAAGAGGATCGGTAAATTCGCAGTTAGCGGTAGAAACGTAAGCTTCGATTGCGTGAGTCATAGCGTCCATACCGGTGTGAGCGGTGAGCTTCTTGGGCATAGTCTCTGCGAGCTCGGGATCAACGATTGCAACGTCAGGGGTGATCTCGAAGTCAGCGAGAGGATATTTGATACCCTTTTCGTAATCGGTGATAACCGAGAAAGCGGTAACCTCGGTAGCGGTACCGGAGGTAGAGGGAATTGCGCAGAAGCGAGCCTTTTTGCGAAGCTCGGGAATACCGAATACTACACACATCTCCTCAAAGGTGATCTCGGGATACTCATACTTGATCCACATTGCCTTTGCAGCATCGATGGGAGAACCGCCGCCGATCGCAACGATCCAGTCAGGCTGGAACTTAGCCATTGCCTCTGCACCGCGCATAACGGTGTCTACAGTAGGATCGGGCTCGATGCCTTCGAATAATTCAACTTCCATACCGGCCTCTTTAAGATAACCGACAACCTTATCAAGAAAGCCGAAGCGCTTCATAGAACCGCCGCCTACGCAAACCATTGCGCGAGTACCTTTCAAGGTTTTGAGGGCTTCAAGAGAGCCTTTGCCGTGGTAAAGATCACGAGGTAAAGTAAAACGTGCCATTGTTAAAATCTCCTTTGGATTTATTTTGTTGTCTTATTTATAACATATTTTTTCTATATTGAAAATTCTTAAAATTGATAATCAGTATTATCAATATCGATAACCCTTATATCGATTACAAAAAACAAAGCCCAACCTCTTTTAAGAGGTTGGGCTCAAACAATATAAAGCTATAGGTATTTTCGCTTGGATTCACACAGTTCTGTAATAAACTGACGGTCTAAATTTGATAATTTGTATCCGTTTTTGTAAATCAAAACGTCTTTATATACCTTCTTATTGTCTGCACATTTTTTCAAAACCAGATTATAACGTTCAAGCAAAATTTTAGGTGCAGGCGATACCCACATAAACGTTTCGGGGTTTAGCGATAAAAGGTCAAATTGGCTTGCACGTTCAAAGATAAAGATTCTACGGTCAATATTATTCGGAAGCTCTTCTTTTACAACCTTTGATAGCGGCATAGATGGTACGTACGGATCTGCGTGAGCGATCTCTATATATTCCGCCAAATCATCAAAGGTGATCTCTTCCTTTTGAGCCAGCGGATTGTCTGCGCTCATAATAAGCGAATAGGTAAACTCAGTAACCAGTTCATATTGAAAACCTTTTTCTTCAAGCATGGCTTTGAAATATTTATCATAGTTTTCAGCATAACGGATAATGCCGAGCTTATAATCGTGCTCCAGAATATTGTGGATAGTTCGCTGTGAATTGGTTTCCTTATAAAACACCTCGGCAGCATCCTTGGAGAGCGACCTTGAAAATTTTGCAAACGCTTCTGAAATATAACAAGCACGCGGAACAGAAATAGAAAACTTTTGCTTTTTGGGGGCGCCCGCCTTATAAAATTTTTCAACCTCGTCGATCTGACCGATGATGCCTTTGGCAAAATTTATGAACTCCTCGCCGTCGGGGGTCAGCTTCATACCGTTTTGCGTGCGGTCAAATATCGAAATTCCAAGGTCGGTTTCAAGCTCCTTTATGGAACGGCTAATGTTCGGCGCCGCAATTAAAAGCACCTCTGAGGCTTTGCTGAGCGAGCCCGCTTTTGCTACCTCAAGTGCGTGTTTCATATGAAGAAGGTTCAATGATCTTCACCACCATTTTGCACTATTTTCTATATTATAACATTTTTTGCAATTAAAATCAATCGCTCATCAACAAGACTAAATAATTGTAGCATATTTCTCCTAGATCCACAACATATTTTAACAAAAAACGACATTCCCATAGACACTTTAGCCGCATTTCTTTTATTCTGACTTAAACAGTGTCAGCTGCTTATTATCATCGCAGACACCGAGGAATATCTCCTTAGGTCTCTTAAAGCCCTGCGCCTCTATCTCCTTTTGGAGCCATTTGAGATCAAGCCCCATTCTCTTTAGGTTGTCCTCAAGCACCCTGCCGTCCATTATGACCTCGGTGCATATCTTTTCGGGGCTCGGAACGAGATTCATATCCTCGGGGTTGGCGGGGCGTTTTGTGGCTTTGGGCAGCACCGTCAATCTACCGTTGTACTCAAATATGGCGGTCTGAATATCGCCCAAGTTAAAATAACCCTCCTGCCTGCACATCACCATAAACTCGCTTAAGTCAAGCTTTGCTTTTTTCATATTTTGGCGGTAGAGCTTGCCGTTGTTTAAAACGATGGTCGGCGTGCCGTTTATGAATTTCCTCATTCTCGGCATTTTACTTGTAACCAGCGTAAGAGCAACGGTTATGGTGCCGTAGACAAGCATTGCAACAAGCGGCAGAAGCGGTTTTTCGAGCTCGGTTGCAAGCTCGGCGGCAATAGAGCCTATCGTGATGCCGGTAATGTAATCAAAAAAGTCGAGCTGGGACATCTGCTTATGGCCCAAAACCTTTGCAATAACAAACAACGCCGCCGCAGACAATATTGACGTAAGAACAACTCTCAGAATTTCCATAATGCGCCTCCGTTTTTTAGTAGTCTGCCCGAAAGCGCTCGGATAATTCTCATTTTTTACTGCTTTCGCACAAGGCGCGCTGCGTGGAAATTGTAACAAGCGTGTCGCCAAGCTGCACCAGCACAGACGCCAAAAGCGCAAGCTCCTCGTTTGTGAGCCTACTTGCGAGCGCGTTGGCTACTGCGGTTACCGACGCCGTAAGTTCGCAGGAATTCATTATCCATCACCTCTGCCCTATTATATGCTCTATCAGAGCTTTGGGGTGTTGAGGCAAGAGCAAAGGCGGCGGGGAGTTTATCCCCGCCGCCTTTTTATTTTACATATTTGCATCTGGGCTGAAATATATCTGCATTTATGTTGCCGAGCACATTAATCAAGAATAACCGATTTTTTCTTGCCGTTTTTATTTCGGGGGTATTCCCTTATTCTGACTATGTAATCCAAATTAAGCGCCTCGATAGCTCCCTCTTTTTCTAAAAGCAGGCCGCCCTCGTTTACCTCGGTAACGGTGCCGGTGTACTGCGCTGAATTAAAGGTGTAGATAATACATTCCTTGCCTATGAATTTTTTTGCAAGCTCAAACATTTGTCTGTCCTCCGTTTTTTGCTGAGTATATTTTTTATTGCTATTTTCTCGTTTCTCTGGGTTATAAAGATAATTACAAACAGCATAATTATCGGCACAAACGAGATCAGGTACGGGTAGTCCACCTCTCACCCTCCTATCTGTGCGTAGAACGGCTCTGTTTCTCGGTTTCTGTATTCGTGCTTTTCGTAGTAGCCGATAAGCGCACCCTTTTCGTCACGCAGAGCGACCATATAGACGTCTTTGTTTTCCTTTTCGTTATACGAAGTGTATATTTTATTGTTGTTAATACTTTTTGTAAACCATTCTACCACACGGTCGATCTTATCATTTGAGGCGGCGTTGTGGCAGTTTTTAAGGCTTTTGCCTGTAAGGTCTAGGTGATAGCGCTCTTTTGCGGCCGAGTTCATATAAATCACGGTATGCTCAAGGTCGCATATCACAACAGGCGCCTCATCCTGCTCCAAGACGCTTTTGAAAAACACATTCAGTTCCATAGTTATTTGATCTTCTTTCCGTCGGAAAAGGCGTTGCCGACCCTTTCGCCGAGCTTAATATAGGTGTGATGAACGCTGTCGTAGGTTATGGCCTCGAGCTTTGCGGGATCGATAAGTCCATCCTCGCCCAGCACCGCCTCGTCTGCGCTGACATTTACTATCTGTCCGATGCAGATCCCGTCTTCGTTAAACTTAAGCAGCTCGCACTCGATCGTCATAGGAAACTCGTTTATGATCGGCGCATTTACAAAGGCGGACTTTGTGGTTGTAAGCCCTGCCCGCTCCATTTTATCGGGAGTGCTATTTCCCGAAGCGATGCCGACGTAGTCGGCCTCGATGACGTGCTTTGCGTCGGCAATGCTGACAGTAAACGCCTTGCTTTCAAGAATGTTTTTGGTGGTCTTGTGGTCGTCGGCAAGGCAAAGCATAATCTGATTTGTGTCATAAATTCCGCCCCAAGCCGCATTCATACAGTTAGGCTTGCCGCTCTCGTCATAGGCGGCGACAATAAAAACAGGCATGGGATAGGCCCAGGTCTTAACTCCGAAATCTTTACGCATAATATTACCTCGCTTTTGTTTGATAGATAAATTATATCACATTATTTTTAAATTGAAAAGATATGGTAAAAAATAGGGCGACCAATGGTCGCCCCTACTTTTTGTTTTATTGGGTTATCAATTAAGAACAGGGCTCCATTTTGGCGAGGTCGACCTGCGCCTCTTCCCAGAAGAGAGTGTCTTCAACGAGCTTATCGTCGATCTCCCAGAAGTGATTCATAACGTCCTCGCGTCTGATGCCCTCGGCGTTTATCTTTTCAAGATATGCGATAAGGTCGGCAGCGGAGATTGCGCTCTCGCTGTTAAAGACCTCGGGGCTGTCTATAAGAACCTTTAAGAAGTTGGCAACAACGGGATTTGCAGGGTTGCTTAGGTTAAATGTGCAGACGATAAGTCTGCCCGCTCCAACGTTAAGCGAGAAGAGGTGGCTGAATTTTCTTAGGGTGTCCTCTGCGATAAAGTCCTTAATGCCTGCGATAAGGCCCTTCATTCTGTCACGAACCGGCTTGTCAACGCCGAGAACCTGCTCAGAAGTTTTTACGGGGAAGTTATCAAGATTTACCTTGTAGCCTGCCTCCAAAAGCGGCTGCATATTTAAGTCAAAGAGCTCGCCCTGAACAGCGTTCTTGACAGCCTCATTTTTAACTATACCGCCGAGGTTACTGCCTCTATCCCAAATGCAAGGCTTAAAGCGCTCAAGCGCACCCTGCAGCTGCCATGTGTTGCGCTCGGACAGATGCTCGTAGAGAAGAACTGCCGTCTTACCGCGCTCAAGCTTTTCAAAAAGCTTGTCATTTAAGCTGTCGGTAACGTAAAGTTCAGTTTTTTCGCCACCCCTTAAGAGATAATTTTTAAGGGCGCCATCCTTTATGTCAAGCTCTGGGAGGCTCTTTATCTCTACCTCGGGATAGACCCATATCTCCCACTCGTTTGTAGCCGAAACATCCTCAGAAACAAACTCAGCCGACAAGGTTTTTACGCCTGTGGTTTTGAGCTTTAAATCAAGCGAAACGAGCTGCTGTAAGCCGCCCGCCAGCACGAAATCCTTGCCCTCGTAGACGGTCTTGCCGTCAAGCTTTACAGTAAGATCTCCCTTGACCTCTGCCTTGGGCAGAAAATCAGAAGCGTAGACAACGGCTTTGATGCTCTCGCCCTCGTAACAATAGGGCTTTTCAAGGTCTGCGAGCACAACAAGGTCGCTGTTTAAAGTGCGAAGCCAAGCGGCGTCAATGCCCTTATCATCATCAAAGAGATCGACGATGCCGTTCTTGTTTTCGTACTTAAGGCAATCCGAGAACTGCAGCATTTCGTAGCCGCTAAGCTCGCTTTGTCTTAGCCGCTCCATAAACACCTTCATCGCCATAAGTTTCCAGGCCCTTGATGCGCGCATATAGTCGGGCATATACTCTTTTAATCCCTTTTTCTCGATAAGGGCGGGAAGCTCGGTTAAATATCTGGGCTTTTTGATGCCCTTTTCCTTTAAATAGTCCTCGCCGACGCGAGAGGCAAACTCGTCAAACTTGCGGTTTAATGCCTCATAATCGGGAATGTCGATATAATGCATAGCCTCGTGCGAGAGGGTCGGGCGAATAGCGGTGGCCCTGCGGTCTATCTCTACACAGGCCTCATCAGACTCGTAGCTTTCATTCATCTTAGCATCGTAAGCCGAGCCGTTTACCATCCAATGCGCGTCGTCATTAAACATATCGGCGTGGTGCGCATAGGGGAAGAAATAGGCAATATGCTGGCTGAAAACATCGGCGGTGCTTCTGTCAAACTCGCCCCAGCCCGAGTTGTCCATAATAAGCTTGTTGGGGGCAAGCGCCTTGCCCTTATTATACAGCACTTTTACCTCGGGATAGTGGCCCGAATTGTGAAGCTCGTTGCCGACACAGCAGATGGCGAGCGAGGGGTGATTTCTGTATTTTAAGATAGTGTTTTCCCACTCGCCGTTATTTACAGAAAGATTCTGCTTATTGCCGTCACTGTCGTAATCATAGGCAAAGCCTATCTCGATATGTACCAAAATTCCAAGCTCGTCGGCGGCGCGCATAAAGTCCTCGGTGGGAATGGTTGAATGAAAGCGCACTAAATTAAAGCCGTACTTTTTTGCCTGGCTGATGTTTTTCTTAGCCGCCTCGTAGTCTGAAAGGCCTGTCATATTAGGGTGATCGTGAGCCACGATTCCGCGAATGAAGCCGCGCAGGTAGATAGGCGCATCATTCAAAAGCACAAATTTATTCTGGAACGCGCTAAGCGAGCTGTGGCCGAATCTCTGGGTATTCTCGCCGTCGCTTACATTGTAGAGCACAGGCTCGTCAATGCTCCATTTTTTAAGATTACTTGCATCTAAAGTTGTTACAAAGCCGCCCTCTTTTTCGGCGGTGCCGAGAGTAGCGCAAGAAATTTCCTTGCCGCTTAGATCTGTTATAGTAAGTTTTTTGGGGGTTTGTGTTGTTTCTACAAACAAAAGGTTTGCCGCGGTGTTACTGTAAATAAACATAGCGTTTTTCCTTTCAAATTATGATCTAATTTAAGTTTAACACACACGGGCAGCAAAATCAATGATACTATTTTTAGTTTTGGGGGCAAAGTTGCACTATTTTAAGATATTGAATTTTAGACCTCAAAAAAGGGAGAGCAAAATTGCTCTCCCTTTTGGTTTACTTTTTGTGATAGCGCAGAGAGCAGATGTCGTCGCCCTTTGCAATACATTTTGGCAGGTCTAAAACGCTGCCGTAGCACTCGCCGATGCCGTGGTCACCGCACATTGCGATGTCACAAAGAGTTGCGATCTCCTCATCGCTGCAGCCTGCCTTTTGCCAGGCCTTTACGAGCGGACAGTAGTGGAAGTCTATCGAAAGCTTGTCGTCAGTGCTCTCTAAAATGTCCATCTCAAAAACCAGCTGGGCAGGTTTGGTGAAAAGGGTCTTTCTAAGACCCTTAAGGCTGTCGGTCTTGCCCTTTTTAACAAGGTCGGCGCCTTGAGAAAGTCCGCAGCGCTTAACAGCGGCAGAGCCGAAGTCTGTAGGGTCGAGGCCGCGTTTTTTAGCCTCGTCGCAAAGCAGATAAAGCCAGAAAGCTCTGTGTTCGAGCTGGGCGCGGATCGCTTGAAGCAGTCCGTTTTTATATTTGGGTTCGTTTTTTACCTTACTCATAATTACTCCTCAGTTCCAAACAGAACTTTTCTGAAAAGCTCTGCGGTTTTTTCTTCACCGAGCGCCTTTTTAAAGACATCGGTGGACGGGCCGCCATTCTTTAAAAGCCCCTCTACATAAAACGAGGCTTTTTCCCTTTTTTCGACCTTGTTTTCCACCTCGGCGGCGGGTGCATCAACATAAGCCGACATATTTTTTGCCGTTATCTTATCAAAAAGCCTTTTCTGCTTTGCCTTTCCCTTTTTGGAAATGCTTTCGGCAAGCTTTATGCTATCATACCAATGCTGGCCCGCATCGCGCTCAAACTGTCCCTCGTAGGCGGCTTTTATATTCTGCATAACCTCAAAGGAGCGCTTTTCTAAAAGGGTGTCGTAAAGCTCTATGATAAGGGTGTCGTTACCCATAGCGTAAATTCTGTCGTAGGAATAAAGCGGCAGGTCGAGCTCGGTGGGATTTATGATGAGGGTGTCCATCTTCATAAGGCCGAAAAAGCCGCTCGCCCGCATTACCGAGATGTGCCCGAGGCCCTCGGCGTTATAGGCCGTTATCTTAAACTTCATTCCGTTTGCAGATAGCTTTTTAAATGAGCCGACCTCTTTTTCGCAAAGTCTGTGCTTTGCGGCGATTATATCTAAAAGCTTGTCTGTCATACGTTTTCGCCCTTACGGATCTCAAGATCCTTAAGACCCGCCTTGTGAAGAAGCACGGTACCCGCAACAAGCGCGCCCTGCCCTACAACGTTTACGCCCTCGGCTATCCAGTTCATAGAAGCCTGCGCAAAATCCTGCGACGAGAGGTAACCCATACACAGCGAGCAGACAAAGGAAAGGGCAAACAGAGCTATAAGGCCGCCCTTTTTCATCTTGGCGGCGACGACGCAGAGGGCAACGTCCATAAGGCCGAGGCCCGCTACCATAAGAGAAACAAAGACGAATGTTCCGCTAAATACAGGTGGTGCTACAGCTAATGCAACATTTTTCGACTGTCTTTTGCAAAGCATTGCTATAATGCCGATTCCAGCGAGCAAAAAGCCTATCGACTGAACGGGGAAAAACATATTATTGAGCGCCTCAAAGTCGCATACGCCTGCGGCATAGAGAAGCTTGTAGGTTGCCTTAAGAGCGCCTGCACAGGTGATATTTATTGTTCCTGCGGCAAAGAGAGCGAAAGCACCCTTGCTCATTTTGTTATAAAGGTCGCGCATTAAAATTACCGCCGCGACGGCAAAGAAAACAACGGGAATGTAATCAACAAGTGCCATTGAAACAGAAAAATCCTTCATATTTCTAACCCTCGCTTTTATTTTTTGTTAAGGTGATAGATGGGCAGGAGAGGAATGATGATGGGGGTCTTGTTTGCATAGGTGTTGTATTCCTCATTGTCGCCGTAGCGAGCCA
>JAFTYW010000053.1 GCA_017461245.1 Oscillospiraceae bacterium | reverse complement strand
TTTATAAATACGAAAACAGTTATACAAAGGTGATTTAATGAGTAAGGCAATTTCAGTTAAAAATCTGTGGGTTGTTTACAGAAGTCTTAAATCAGTCAGCTCAAAAAGGGCTTTGTTTACCTTTGGTAAAAACAAGCTCGACGTTTTTGAGGCGGTAAAGGACGTGTCCTTTGATATTGAAGAAGGGCAGGTCGTAGGACTTATCGGTAGAAACGGAAGCGGTAAATCGACCCTGCTTCGCGCCATTGCGGGCATTTTCTCTGCCGACAAGGGTGATATAAACCTTTACGGAAAAACCGTTTCTCTGCTTTCAATAGGCGTTGGCTTTAAAACAAACCTTTCGGGTAGAGAAAATATATTTCTTTCGGGACTTTTGATGGGCTTTAAAAAGTCCGAAATTCAAGAAAAGCTTGATAGTATTATCGAGTTTTCTGAGCTCGGTGCTTTTATTGATAAACCCGTCAAAACCTATTCAAGCGGAATGTATTCTAAGCTCGCCTTTTCAATAACCGCCATAATGGAAACCGATATTATGCTCATTGACGAGGTCTTGAGCGTCGGTGACGAAAAGTTTAAAAAGAAAAGCTACGAGAAAATCAAAGAGCTTATCAGCGATAAAACACGAACCGTTATTATCGTTTCGCATAGTATGGATACTCTGCAAAAGCTCTGCGACCATATTATCTGGCTCAATAACGGCATCTTAATGCGCCAAGGCGAAACTAAAGAGGTCTTAGCCGAGTATAAAGAATTTATGAAATAATCTTTTTAGATAAAAGAGGGGAGGGGCAGCATGAAAACCGATATAATTGTAAGGCTTCGGCAGGAAATGCCGTCCTTTTCCAAGGGTCAAAAGAAGATCGCAACCTTTCTTATTGACCATTTTGACAAGGCGTCTTACTTAACTGCCGCAAAGCTTGGCGCTGAGGTAGGCGTTAGTGAATCGACGGTAGTAAGATTTGCAAGCCAGCTTGGTTTTTCGGGCTACCCTCAGCTTCAAAAGGCTCTTCAAGACGTAAGCCGCAATATGCTTACCGCCGTTCAGCGAATGGAGGTCGCAAGCAGTAAGTTTGACGTTGATGACGTTCCCAATAAAGTTCTCCATTCAGATATCGAAAAGATCAGAAAAACCCTTGAGGAAATGGATAAGAATGACTTTGACAGGGCGGTCGACTCGATAATAGGCGCAAAGCGTATCTATATTATTGGAACAGGCAGCTCGTCAGCCCTTGCAAACTTCCTCGCTTTCTATTTAAATCACATTTTTGATAATGTTAAGCTTGTCGGTTCTACAAGCTCGGGAGATATCTTTGAAAGCATTATTTCGATCGACAGCGACGATATTCTTATCGGTCTTAGCTTCCCGAGATATTCAAAAAGAACCGTCAGTGCTATGCGATATGCCTCTGAGAAAAACGTTAAGGTGATCGCAATTACCGATAGTAAAAGCTCTCCGCTTTCAGAATTTGCTGATAATATGCTTATTGCAAGAAGCGATATGGCATCGTTTGTCGATTCGCTGGTAGCTCCCTTAAGTCTTATAAACGCCCTTATAGTGTCGCTTGGTCTGCGCCGTAAGGACGAGGTTTCCAAAAAACTGCAAAAGCTTGAGCAGTTTTGGGAGGAATATGAGGTTTACGATAGTAATAAGTAAAAGGACTTATGATAAATGTATGATGTAATTGTAGTAGGCGGAGGGGCCGCAGGTCTTGTGGCGGCAGGAACAGCCGCGAGCCTTGGCAAAAAAACTCTGCTTATAGAAAAAATGCCTCGAACTGCAAGAAAGATTCTTGTAACTGGTAAGGGTAGATGTAACGTAACAAATAACTGCGATGTAGATACAGTCTTGAAAAATGTCGTATCAAATCCCAAGTTTCTATACAGCGCGCTTGTAAATTTCTCGCCTGAGGATACTATGTGCCTTTTTGAAGGCCTTGGCGTGCCGCTTAAGACCGAAAGGGGAAACAGAGTTTTCCCACAGTCAGACAGAGCTATGGATATTGCCGACGCTTTGCGACGTTACTGCGATATGTATGGTGTAAAGGTTTTGACCGATACAGTTAAAGAATTGCTTATCTGCGACGGCGAGATTAAGGGAGTTAAAACCGAGGCGGGAAAAGAGCATTTAGGTGCCTCAGTTATAGTTGCAACCGGTGGACTTTCCTACTCCAAAACGGGTAGCACAGGGGATGGATATAGGCTTGCCAAAACCGCAGGGCATAGTATTGTGCCAACCCGCGCATCTCTTGTGGGACTTAAAATAGCGGGCGGCGAGTGTAAAGAAATGCAGGGTCTATCTCTTAAAAATACAAAGCTTTCGCTTTTTGTTAAGACAAACAATAAATGCGTTTTTAGCGAGATGGGTGAAATGCTCTTTACCCATTTTGGCATATCTGGACCGATAGCACTCAGCGCCAGCGCACATTTAAAGGAAAACCCGCAAAACTACTATATAGAGCTTGATTTAAAGCCTGCTTTGAGCTTAGAAATGCTTGATATGCGCCTTAGCCGTGACTTTTCAGAAAACCTAAACCGCGACTTTTTAAATTCGCTCTCAAAGCTTCTGCCAAAGGCTATGATTCATATTGTGGTCGGGCGCAGTAAGATTCCCGCTCATCAAAAGGTAAATCAGATAACAAAGGAGCAGAGGCTGGCCCTTTGCCGCGTTTTAAAGGCTATGAGATTTGATGTCTGCGGCAGAGAGGATATTGAAACTGCTATTATAACTGCGGGCGGAGTTGAGACCCGCGAGTTAAACCCTAAAACAATGGAGTCCAAGCTTGTAAAGGGATTATACTTTGCAGGCGAAGTTATAGATGTTGACGCCGTTACCGGAGGTTTTAACCTGCAGATTGCTTTTTCAACCGGCTACACTGCCGCATTAAATGCCTAAAAGAAAGGAAAAACTATGTTTTACACAATTTTAAGAGCCATTGCAAGACCTATAGTCTATCTGCTTTTCAATATTAAGTTTGTCGGTCTTGAAAATATCAGAGATAACGGGGGATTTGTGCTATGCTCAAACCACCGCTCTTTTCTTGACCCGGTTTTTATTGCCGTCGGCATCAAAAACCGCAAGCTTAACTTTATGGCAAAGCAGGAGCTTTTTAAAAACAAGCTTTTAGGCGCGTTTTTTAGAGGTATTAACGCTTTCCCCGTGAACCGCGGAAAAGGCGACGTTGAAGCTATAAATAAGGCAGAAAATATAGTTGAGAATAACGGAATTGTGCTTATTTTCCCCGAGGGAACACGCTCTAAAGACGGCAAGGTTATGAGATTTAAGTCGGGAGCAGCCTATGTTGCCTCGGTTTGCAAAGCAGACATTGTCCCCGCAGGCATAAGCTATGAGGGAAAGCTTTGTTTCAGAAAAAAGATAACTGTTACATTTGGTAAGGCTATTCCAAATGCCGAAATTACCATAAGAGATGACCACAGGGTTGAGGATGCAAGGCGTGTAAACGGCCTGCTTCGTGACAGCGTTTTGGAGCTTATTGAAAAAGGAAGAAACTAAATGAACAAAAAAACTGAAATCACCCTTGCCAAAACCGCAGGCTTCTGCTTTGGCGTTGACAGGGCGGTAAAACTTGTAAACGACCTTGTGGAAAGCGGCGAAAAGGTTTGCACCTTAGGTCCCATTATCCACAACCCTCAGCTTGTTGCCGACCTTGAGAAAAAGGGCGTCGTCATTATAAATTCACCCGACGAGGCGCCTGAGGGTTATACGGTAGTTATCCGCTCTCACGGTGTTGGTAAGGATGTCTACGATTATCTGGACAATAACAATATTCCTTATGCCGACGCGACATGCCCCTTCGTTTCAAAAATTCACAAGCTTGCCCAGTCTGAGCCTAAGGAGGACGGCATTTTCCTAATCGCAGGAAACAAAAATCACCCCGAGGTTGAGGGTATAAGAGGGCATTGCTCGGGTGAAAGCTATGTCTTTTCGAGCGCAGATGAGCTTGAGGAGTTTCTTAAAAACCACCTCGATTTTTGTCAAAAACGACTGATTTTGGTCGCTCAAACAACTTTTCAGGTGTTTGAATGGGAAAAATGTAAAGAAAAATTAAAAAAACTATGTACAAATCCAATTATTTTTGATACAATATGCATTGCTACCGACAAAAGACAGCACGAGGCAGAGGCTCTCGCGGCTAAAAGCGATCTTATGGTCGTTGTCGGCGGTCGCTCGAGCTCAAACACCAACAAACTGTGTGAGGTCTGCTCCAAATATTGCCCCACAGTTCATATTGAGAGTGCGGACGAGCTTAGAGCAGAGCTTTTAAATGGTAAAGAGTACATCGGTGTTACGGCAGGCGCCTCAACACCGTCGTATATAATTAAGGAGGTACAGAATAGCATGAGTGAGATTCTGGAAAAACAGCAAAACGAGACCGAGACTGTAGAAGCTCAGGTCGAAGCCGCAGTAAATGCGGAGGAAGGGGAGTTTGATTTCGCTAAAGCGATCGATGACACCTTCAAAAAAGTACATAGGGGACAGCGTGTGAAGGGCATAGTAGTAGGTATTAACCCTTCGGAACTGCAGATAGATTTGGGTACCAAGCATGCTGGCTTCGTATCCGCCGATGAGTTTACTCAGAACGGAACAGTTAACCTTGCAGATGCCGTTAAGATCGGCGACGAGGTAGAGCTCGAGGTTACCAAGGTTAACGATCAGGAGGGATATGTTCTTCTCTCCAAGCAGCGCATTGATTCTATGAAGGGATACGAGGAAATTGTCGCTGCAAAAGAGAACAATACCGCTATAGAAGGCGTTGTAACAGACGTTGTTAACGGCGGCGTTTTTGTAAACGTTAAGGGAACAAGAGTTTTCATTCCTGCAAGCCAGAGCGGCGTTGCTAAGGATGACAGCCTTGAAAAGCTCTTAAAGCAGAAGGTAAGCTTCCTTGTTCTTGAGCTTACCGATAAGAGAGGCAGAAAGCGCGTTGTCGGCTCCATTAAGGCCGTTGCAAACGCTGAGAAGAGAGAAAAGGCTGCTAAGGTGCTTGAGAGCATCGAGGTTGGCAAGACCTATACAGGTACTGTTAAGTCACTGACCAGCTACGGCGCATTTGTTGACATCGGCGGCGTAGATGGAATGATTCACGTTTCTGAGCTTTCCTGGAAGAGAATCAAGAATCCCGCAGAGGTTGTTTCTGTCGGCGATACCGTTGAGGTTTATGTTAAGGACTTTGACGCTGAGACCAAGAAGATATCTCTCGGCTACAAAAAGACCGAGGACAATCCTTGGGAGATCCTCAAGAACACCTATAATGTTGACGATGTAATAAAGGGTAAGGTTGTATCAACCCCTGCATTCGGCGCATTTGTTACTGTTATTGATGGAATTGACGGTCTTGTTCACATTTCCCAGATCGCCAATAAGCGCATCAACAAGCCTTCTGACGTTCTTAAGGTTGGCGACGAGGTTGAGGCTAAGATCGTTGGTATCGACTATGAGAATAAGCGCGTAAGCCTTTCGATCCGCGCTCTCATTGAGGAGACCGAGGCAGAAGAGCAGGCAGCAATCGTTGAAGAATACAACGCTGCTACTGAAGAAGCCCCCGCCGTAGAGGAAACTGCTGAATAATTAAACATAAAAGCGGCGCTCAAAAGAGTGCCGCTTTTTCTGTTGGAAGTGATATTATGAAAATTTTGATAGTGCGCCACGGCGACCCTATTTACGAAACCGATTCGCTTACCGAAAAGGGAGTGCGCGAGGCAGAGCTTTTGTCAGAGCGTCTTTGTAAGGAGAATATAACAAAGCTTTACTGCTCGACCCTTGGCAGAGCAAGGCTTACTGCTCAGCCGACACTTGATAAGCTCGGTATTGCCGCCGAATACTGCGAGTGGCTCCGGGAATTTAGTTATGCGATGTTTAAGCTGCCTTACCTTGAAAAAGAAAAGCATTGCTGGGATATTTTGCCGTCATTTCTTGAAGACTATCCCGAGATATATAGCCCGACCGAGTGGCGAAATGTTGACTTTGTTAAAGACTCAAATATTCCCGAAAACTATGATATGGTCTGCGAGGAATTTGATAAAACTCTCGAAAAGCACGGCTATAAAAGAGAGGGGAATATCTACAAGGTAACCCACTCAAATGACGATACCTTGGTTTTTGTCTGCCATTTCGGCGTTACGGCCCAGCTCGTTTCGCACCTTCTGTGCTGCTCACCCTACACAATTTGTGAAAATACCATCACTCTCCCGACCTCTGTAACAACCTTTTACACCGAGGAGCGCGAGGAGGGTATTGCGAGATTTCGTATGTGCGGCTTTGGCGATGTTTCTCATCTTTATAAACACGACGAGGAGCCTGCATTTTCGGGTAGATTTTGTGAACGCTTTACAGACGATACAAGGCATTAAAACTTAAATTTGAAAATTGTTTTTTGAGATTAAAAAGCGACACTTTTTAAAAAAAGAAAGGTGTCGCTTTTTCTGTAATTTCTTGATTTTTATAATTATATATGATATATTTACATTGTAATACGGTTTGATTTAGTACATATTTGGATATTGAAATTGTATCGCGGTAATCAGAGTGACGAATTTTTTGTGTGCGACTTCGGTTTGGGCTTTTTTGCGGGGGGATTACAATGACAAAAATATCATTAAATAAAAGAATACTTTCTTTTTTGTTATGTGTGATTATATTCTTCATACTGATACCGATTGAAAATATATCTGTATTTGCAACAACTAATACAATAAGTACCGGTGATAGTACTTTAGATAGCATTGTTAATAATGAGCACGAGTATGTTTGCATTTTTGATAGGCTGTATTTTAACTTTGAGGATGAAAATTATGACGGTACTGTTTCTTCTGAAAATATCAATTCTATAATTTGTTTTGCTGTTGGAAAAGCGGATTGTGATGGCTATATAGAATACGTAGATTATGAGTATGATGATACAGGTGATTATTACTTGTTTGATGCAGATGATGTCAAGCAGGTTGTTACAAAATATTTTTCTTTGGCTGACATTAATATTGAATTGTCATCATGGTACGATGAAACAAAAAATGCTGTTAAAGTTGCATTAGGCTGGGGCGGGGATTTTAGGTTTAAACCAGTAGCCAGCATATTAGAATCAAACGGATGGCATATTACAGCAAAAGATGTTTATAGTGATAGGAATTTTACGGTTGTTTTTGGTGATGACTACAGGATAAAGTATTATACAAACAACACCAGTATAAATAATACCACAGAGTTCGCGGGCGGAGCAGGAACAGAAAGTTATCCTTATTTGATAGAAACAAAGGAACATCTCAATAATGTGCGCAATTATCTGAATTCGCACTATAAAATGATTGCTGATATTGAATTTTCAGAGGCTGATTTTGAAGAAGGCGGAGCGTTTTATAATTCAGGAAGTGGATGGCTGCCTATTGGTACTGACTACGACTCGCCTTTTACTGGATGTTTTGATGGTAACAATCATAAAATTTCTAATTTGTATATTAATATTACTCAAGTTCCCGAAAATGATCAGGTTTTTGCCGGCTTATTTGGTTACGGTAATGGATGTCAAATAAGTAATCTTTCACTAAAGAATTCCGATATAACCGTTGATGTGAATGATGCAGCAGTTTCTGTCGGTGCCATTCTAGGACGGACAGACGCATTTGGTACGGGCGCCATCATTACTAATTGTACTAATGACAGTAAGATATACGCATCTACAGGTAATGTTGGAGGAATTGCAGGAAGCTTTGAAAAAGGCACAATAACTGGATGTAAGAATTACGGCACTATAGATGCATCGACAGCGGCGGTTGGAGGTATTATCAGTTATCTTAATGACGGAGTTGTAACTAATTGCCAAAACTACAGTATTATCGGTTCAAAGGCAGAGTGTGGCGGTATAGCAGCTTATTCGTGGGGGAATACGGAAACATGCACAAACTATGGAAACATTACTTCTTCGTATGATGCCGGTGGTGTAGTTGGCTCTAACTGGGGATTAATTGATCACTGCAAAAACTATGGTAAAATAACAGCTAAATATTCAGCCGGTGGAATCGCTTCTGTAAGTGCAGCTGTGCAAAACGGCGATACAACATGCGGAATTAAAAACTGTATAAACAATGGGCTGATTACTGCTGGAATAGCAAGTGATGATATGTATCACATTAAGGCTGGTGGTATTGCAGGAAGTATACAAAATGGGATTGTAATTTCAAATTCATGGAATTATGGAGAAGTGTTATCTCAAACCGAATTGGTGTTAGATTGTAATGCTGGCGGCATTGTTGGATATAACTCTGGCGGTTCTATTTCAAAATGCGGTAACACGGGTAATATAACTGTAAAAACTGAACGATATGCTCGTGGCGGCGGTATAGTTGGTTGCAACTGCGGCGGTGATATTCCAGTGGTAATTGACCAATGTGTTAACCAAGGCGCTGTATATTCGCCAAACGGAAGCAATGGTGTTTGCGGTGGTATTGCGGGAGATAATTATGATACTGCAACTATTTCAAACTGTTTTAACATAGGAACTGTGACGTCAAGCGGTCGTCTGGGCGGTATTATTGGGTTGGCTGATAATAATAGCATACGGGTTGTTGCGAGTTATAATATTGGCACTCTTACTACTCTTACCCCAAACCAATGGATTGGAAGCTCAAACGCCAATATTACGAATTGCTTCTATCTTAACGGAGATAATTATACATCTACAGTAATTACTGGTTACGCATCGGGAAATGCATTGAATGTCACCGAAATAACAAATGCGGACAGTTTTGTAGGCTTTGACTTTAACTCAATATGGACTATGGAAGGAAATGATGATTATCCTTATCCTGAACTTCAAGAAGTTGAATTATCCTACAGTAAAGAACTTCAAGACATTGTTGTTTATAAAAGCCCTATCAAAACAACTTATTTAGAGAGAAAAGATGTTTTTGATGTTACGGGTGGAAAAATCCTTTTGATTTATAATTGCGGAATTCGAGAAGTTATTGATATGACAATTGATATGATTTCTGGATATGACAATATCAATGTTGGACAACAAGTATTAACCGTAGAATATGGCGGTCACATGACAACCTTTGAAGTTACAATAAGATCCAAAGCCTTGCTTCGCATAGAAGTCGCAGAGCCACCGACAAAGCAAGTATACTTGGAGGGTGAAAGTTTTAATGATGCGGGGATGATTATTACCGCACATTATGATAATGACACAAGTGATGTGGTATCGAATTATACAGTCGGCGGATATACCTCCACACCTGGAAATAAAACTATTACCATCACTCATGACGGAAAAACCGTGTCATTCAATGTTATGGTCGAAGCAAAAACGCTAAATTCCATTTCAGTAACAACTAAGCCCAATAAGTCCTTGTATCTTGAAGGCGAAGCCTTTGACAAGACGGGCATGGTTGTTACTGCGTATTATAACAACAACACGAGTGAACCAATTACTAACTACTCTATTAGCGGTTACACTTCTGCTCTCGGCATAAAAAATATCACCGTTACTTACAAAGGAAAAACCGCTATATTTACCGTTGAGGTTGCAGCAAAATCAGTTGTATCTATTTCAGTAACAACAAAACCCACTAAGCTTACCTATGTTGAAGGCGAAGAATTTAATAAAACAGGAATGATTGTAACCGCTTATTATAACAATAACACCAGTAGTAAGGTAACGGATTATGTTGTTAGCGGATATTCCTCTACAGTAGGTACAAAGACCGTAACGGTTTCTTACGGCGGCAAGAGTGCTACATTTAATGTAACAGTCAATGAAAAACCTACAGAGACTGAGCCTACTCCCACGCCAACACCTACCCCAACACCCACACCCGAGCCTACACCGACAGTAGTTAAGGGTGATGCCAATCTTGACGGCAAGATAACCATAACAGATATGCTGTCTGTCAAGGCTCATCTGCTACAAAAAAGCAGCCTTACGGGCAACGCGGCAAAGGCAGCAGAGACAAACGGCGACGGAAAAATAACCATAACCGACTTTATACAAATCAAGGCTCATTTGCTTGGTAAAAGCAGTTTGCAATAGGAGGAAATAAGATGAAAAAGATGATCTCGATTTTAACTGTTTTGGCGCTTTGCTTTGCGGTAGCTATGCCACTCGGCGTTTCTGCAGCGGGCGCGAGCGCAAGCCTTACGGGAGCGGGAACTGTCCGCTCGGGAGATACCGTTACCCTCAGCTTTAATCTTAGCGGAAGCTCGCTCTTTGGTGCGTCGGGCTCTTTGTCCTATGATGCAAATCAAGTAAGCTTAGTTTCAACCAAACAAGCTATTGCTTCTCCTTGGATGGTTGAATTTAACGGAAATAACTTCGTTGCCTATGACAATAATCTTAGTAGCCCCATAAACAGTAATAAAACCCTGTTTACTGTAACCTTTAAGGTAAAAGAGGTTGCGGCAGGAGCGAGTATAAAAATATCCTATACAGGCGTAACGGCATCAGATGGCAGCGCCGATACAAATATCGGAACTGTTACATATTCTGCCACCGTTGCTGCTCCTCTCTCTAATGACAATAACCTTGCAAGCCTTGTAGTAGATAATGCAACGATTTCTCCTGCATTTTCCGCAAGCACATTAAGCTATACCGCATCTGTTCCTTTTGAGGTTTCTAAACTCAATGTTACCGCAGCAGCTGCAGATAGTAAGGCTAAGGTTTCTGTAAATAACCCCAATCTTACTCCCGATGGAACAACTAAGGTTACGGTAACAGTAACCGCCGAGAACGGAAGTAAGAAAACATATACGATCTCGGTCAAAAGGGCAAAAGATCCCAACTATGTTGCGAGTTCAAATAACGCTTTAAAGAGCATTTCGGTTGATGGATTTTTGCTTTCACCCGTGTTTGATGCAGATACCACAAATTATGTTGTTTGGCTGCCTTACGAAACAGAAAGCGTAAAGGTAAGCGGCAAGGCTACAGATAATAAGGCCTCGGTTGAGGTGGTCGGCGGCGAGAACTTGCTCGCAGGTCAGGATAATAAGGTTTCTGTTATCTGTACCGCTGAAAACGGCGATAAAAAAGAATACACCGTAACTGTTAAACGTGCTGCAGCACACGACGGTAGCGTTGATGAAGCACCAGTAGTTTCAACTCCAGAAACTCCCGATGTAACCGAGCCTGTTGAGAAGACTAAAAACGATGGCATTGCTTGGTGGTGGCTGCTTGTTGTAGGTGTTGCGGGCTTAGCCATAGGCGGCGCAGCAGTTTTTGTGATACTTAAAGCTAAGAAAGAAAATATAGAAGAATAAATAAAAAACGAGGCACATTGTGCCTCGTTTTTTATTGTATTAGAATACCACCAGCAATGCTGGTGGTTCCAAAAAGCTTTAGCTATGCGTATTCTCGATGCCTCCCTCTGACGAGGGAGGTGGCAAAAATCTTTGATTTTTGACGGAGGGAGAGAAACAATAAGAGAAATATTCTCTCCCTCAGTCTTTTTGCTACGCAAAAATCCAGCACCCTCGTCAGATGGGGCCTGGGGTGCTTGTAAAACTGCATATGCAGTGATGGGGTGGGATGAGCAATTGAAATATAATTCGACGAGCCTATAGGCTCGGCCGGTGGTTATGACTTGCTTTGAGCTTTTGCGTACTTGCAAAAGCTGTTTAATGGGCAATCTGCGCATTTAGGGGAGCGAGCGGTGCATAGCGCTCTGCCGTGATGCACTATTCTGTGGCAAAAATCTCCCGACTGCTCGGGCGGCAGAATTTTTTTGAGCGCAAATTCGATTTTTACGGGGTCTGTTTCGTTAACTAAACCAATTCGGTTTGTGATCCTTATGCAGTGTGTGTCGACTACTACAGACGGTTTGCCGTAAACATCGCCGACGATTAAATTCGCCGTCTTTCTGCCGACTCCCGAAAGGGTTATTAACTCCTCAATGGTGTCGGGGACAACGCCATTATAACGCTCAATTAACTCATTTGCCATATTTTTGAGGTCGCGTGCCTTGGTCTTGTAGAGCCCGCAGGATTTAATGCACTGTTCAATTTCGGTAACATCGGCATCAGCAATAGACTCGAGGGTAGGGAATTTTTTGAATAAAACCTCGGTAACAATATTTACTCTCGCGTCGGTGCATTGAGCCGAAAGGCGAGTTGCCATAAGCAGCTCGTAGGGCTTTTCGGCCTCGAGCGAGCAGACTGCGTCGGGATATAGCTTTTTTAAAGCATCTATGGAAAGCTGTGCAAGCTCTTTTTTAGTCATAAAAATACCTCTTTTTAGTTTGTTAAAACAATTTTATCATACAAAACAAAAATATTAAAGTGTTTTTGTTAAATTGCTTGCCAGACTCAAGAAAAAAATGTATAATTAAATTAACTGTTAGCAGGGAGGAATTAAAATGTACGAGAATTTGATTGACAGTATTGGATTTATTAAAAACACCGATCCCGAGCTTGCCGATGCAATGGGCGCAGAGCTTAATAGACAGAGAAGAAATATCGAGCTTATTGCCTCTGAAAATATTGTTTCGCCAGCTGTTATGGCCGCTATGGGAAGTGTCCTTACAAATAAATACGCCGAGGGTTACTCGGGTAAAAGATATTACGGCGGCTGCGAGTGTGTTGACGTTGTTGAGACTCTCGCAATCGAAAGAGCGAAGGAGATCTTCGGTGCCCAGGCCGCCAACGTACAAGCTCACTCGGGCGCACAGGCAAACCTCGCCGTTTACTTTGCACTTTTAGAGCCCGGTGACACCGTTTTAGGTATGAGCCTTGCCCACGGCGGACATCTTACACACGGCTCGCCCGTAAACCTTTCGGGTAAATATTATAACTTCGTTTCTTATGGCGTTGACGATGATACCCACAGAATTGACTATGATAAGCTCCGTACTCTTGCCTTAGAGAGCAAGCCTAAGCTTATCGTCGCAGGTGCAAGCGCATATCCCAGAGTTATCGACTTTGCTAAGATCTCTGAAATTGCAAAAGAGGTCGGCGCTTATTTTATGGTCGATATGGCTCACATCGCAGGTCTTGTTGCGGCAGGCTTGCATCCCAATCCTGTTCCTTATGCTGACGTTGTTACCTCTACGACCCACAAGACCCTCCGTGGTCCCAGAGGCGGACTTATCCTTTGCAAAGAGGAGCTTGCTCAGAAGATAAACAAAGCAATTTTTCCCGGTATTCAAGGCGGTCCTCTGGAGCATATAATCGCCGCAAAGGCAGTCTGCTTTGGCGAGGCGTTAAAGCCTGAGTTTAAGGAATATCAAAAGAGGGTTGTCGAAAATGCTGACGCTCTGGCCTCGGCTCTTGTTGCCCGCGGTTTTGACCTTGTTTCAGGTGGCACTGACAACCACCTTATGTTAGTTGACCTTCGCAAGATGAATGTTACAGGTAAAGAGCTTGAAAAGCGTCTTGATGAGGTTTATATCACAGTTAATAAAAATGCCATTCCCAACGATCCGCAGAGCCCCTTTGTTACAAGTGGAATCAGAATCGGAACTCCCGCAGTTACCACCCGTGGAATGAACTGTGATGATATGGAAACCATTGCCGAGTGCATTTATCTTGCCTGCACAGACTTTGAGGCTCAGGCAGACGCTATTCGCGCAAAGGTTACCGAGCTTTGCAAAAAATATCCCCTTTATGAATAAACAAAATTTGCCCGAAAGGAAGTGATAAAATGCAGTCTGTGCCTTTAGCTGATGCCATCAGGCCTCAAACTCTTGAGGAGGTTGTAGGCCAAAAACACCTGCTCGCAGAGGGCAGGGTCTTGAGAACTATTATTGAGACGGGTAAGATTCCCAATATGATCTTCTACGGTCCGAGCGGCGTCGGTAAAACAACGGTTGCATCTATCATCGCCCAAAGGACAAATAAAAGGCTTTATAAATTAAACGGAACCTCCGCTTCGGTTTCGGATATTAAGGATATTGTTGCATCTTTGGACGGGTTTGACTCGCAACAGGGCGTCCTTTTGTACCTTGACGAGATCCAGTACCTTAACAAAAAGCAGCAGCAATCTCTTCTTGAATATATCGAAAACGGAAAGATAACCCTTATCGCATCGACCACCGAAAACCCGCATTTTTACGTTTACAATGCGGTTTTGAGCCGTAGCACAGTTTTTGAGTTCAAACCCGTAACTCCCGAGGAAGTAGAGGAGGCTGTCGAGCGTGGCTTTAAAAAGGCGGGCGAGCAGCTGGGTGCCGAAATTGAGATAGAGGATGGCGTTGTAGCTTTTATCGCACGACATTGCGGCGGCGACGTCAGAAAGGCCGTCAACTGTATCGAGCTTTCTGTTCTCTCTGCGCCGATGAACGCTGAGGGTAAGGCGGCGGTTGCGCTTGAAAGCGTTAAGGAGCTTTGCCAGCGTAGCAGTATGAAATATGACCGTGACGGCGATGAGCATTACGATATTCTTTCAGCGTTCCAAAAATCAATTCGCGGTTCTGACGAAAATGCCGCTCTGCATTACCTTGCAAGGCTTTTAACAGCGGGAGATATTCTCTCTCCCTGCCGCAGACTTTTAGTCATAGCGAGCGAGGACGTCGGTCTCGCATATCCGCAGGCGGTTTCTATCGTAAAATCTTGCATTGACAGCGCTCTGCAGTTAGGTCTGCCCGAGGCAAGACTGCCTCTTGCAGAGGCGACAATTCTTCTTGCAACTGCTCCAAAGTCAAACTCGGTCATTTTGGCGATCGACGAGGCTATGGCGGATATAAATGTAGGCGACGCCGTTGATATTCCAAGCCATCTGCGTGATACACATTACCCGGGAGCCGAAAAGCTCGGCCGCGGCGGGTATAAATACGCCCATAATTACGAAAACCACTATGTAAAACAGCAGTATCTGCCCGATAGGCTTAAAAGTAAGGTTTACTACCACTTCGGCGACAATAAGAACGAACAAGCCGCCGCAAAATATTGGCAGGAAATCAAAAATAAAAAGTAACGTGAATTACAAAATAAACCCCGCTCGGTATCCGAGCGGGGTTGTTTTATAAGAGTAAACAGAGAAAAGTAGGGGAGGAGCTCTGTTCCCTTCCGAAAAAATGGGCGGGCGCAGAGACCCGCCCCTACAAGATAAATTCAACTGCAAATATTAAATAATGTAAACACAAAATGTAGGGAGCGGCGGTTTCCGATGCTCCGTTTTGCTGATGATATTTTCGGTTCGTCGGCAAGTGCCGAACCCTACAAATTAAACAATAAAATAAGAATACAAAAGGCTCCCTTTGTTAACATCAGAGGGAGCCTTAAAAGTTACTTAATTATTTTATGCTGATATAACATTCGGCGGGGGAGAAGATGTGAAACTGCCTGTAGGGGTGAATTTCGTTTAAAACGCTGATGAAATATGCGGGATCAACCTTATTGACGGCATACAGATCATGGTGCATGGGAACAAGCATTTTGGCGCCGATCTCTTTGGCAAGTGTAACCGCCTCAACGCAGTCGAAGTTGCCGATAATGTCATTCTTGTTGCGGTAGTAATCTCTGCCGTTTATGGGCAAGAAGGCAATGTCAATGTTTGTAAGTCTTTCGGCAAGCCCGTCATAAAGGCACATATCGCCAGCGTGGAAAAAGCGCTGTCCGTCAGCCTCAATTATGTATCCGAGCTCGTGGTAGTTGCCGTTTTCGTCAATGTGAAACTCCTCGTGAGCTGAGGGTACGCCTTTTATCTCAAAGCCACAGATAGACAGGATTTCGTCGGCCTTTGCGCCGATGATGCGCTCTTTTTCTATGCCGTAGGCGGCGATGGTTTCAAGCTCGGGAGCGGGAACAACAAAAACTGCCTTGGGATTTG
The DNA here is from genome assembly GCA_017461245.1 of Oscillospiraceae bacterium. Lineage (GTDB taxonomy): Bacteria > Bacillota > Clostridia > Oscillospirales > Ruminococcaceae > SIG578. The sequence continues at coordinate 8,293 of JAFTYW010000053.1, read as the reverse complement.
CTTTTGCAATTTTAGAGAGGGTAGAGGGGTCGGCGTGGTCATAATGCGAGTGGGTACATACGACAACATCCACAAACGAAAGCTCCTTGGCGCTAATTGGCGGGGCATAGAGACGCTCCCACTCAACAAACTGACAACAATTCTCATCAACGTAATAGCTGAGATAGGGGTCTACCACCAAATATTTATCCTTATTTTTAAAAAGAAAACCTTCCTGACCTAAATACCAGATACCGACCTGTCCGTCAGCGAGGTTTGTGTTTGCAATTGAAGAAGCAGAAATTTTCATATTTTTAAATCCTTTCATTCTTTCTATTGACAATTATATCAAATGTTGATATAATTGTCAATAACGGAGGAAAAAATATATGAAAATCTATCTGACGCAGGAAAATTTAAAACAGAATAGCATCTCAGATATATTGGAATATGTTATGGCAGGCGGCGGTGCAACCCGCAGAGAGATCCAAAGAGAAACGGGCTTTAGCTGGGGAACTGTTTCGGAAAATGCCGCTGAGCTCATTTCCCGCGGCTATCTTTTGGAGGAAAAGGACGTTTCCAAGGGCAAAGCTGGTAGAACGGGGTATATCCTTAAATTAAACGGCGAGCAGATTGTAAGCATTGGAATTGATATAAACAAAATCGGAATGAGCGCCGTTGTTATGAGCTTTGACAGAGAGATAAGGCACAGAATTTTCCGTGAATTTACGGCGCAGAACAAAGACGAGGTCATAGAGAGCGCACTTTCACTTTGCGATGAGGCGCTTGAGTTTTGCAAAGATAAATATAAGGTGCTTAGCATCGGGCTTGCAGTTCAGGGTTCGGTCGATAACAAAAACGGTGTTTCGCTCAGATTTCCTATAAAAAGCGGCTGGAGCGCAGTTAACTTCAAGGAGCTTTTCGAGCAAAAGTACGGCGTGTTTACCTACGTTGACCACGACCCTAAGTGTATGCTTCTTGCAAAGGCGTTTGACCTTAAAAAAGAGGAGGGCAACGCCCCTAAAAACCTTATGCTCATCCGTGTTGACAAGGGAATCGGTATGTCGGTTATGCTCGACTCACGCATTTGCGAGGATGTTGACAAAATGGAACTTGCCCACACCCTTGCGGTCTACAACGGGCTTAAATGCAGCTGCGGCAGAAAGGGCTGTTTAGAGGCCTATTCCTCTATAAGCGGCATTTCGGCTCGCTGCGGCGTTAGCTTTGAAAAGGTACTCAAAAACCGAGAAAGGTATGTAACCATTCTCGAAGAGGGGGCAAGGCTTTTGGCTGTAGCACTTCACAATGCGGCAATGCTTTTTTACCCCGACAAGATAATCTTAACGGGCGACTATATAAATCGTGACGACAGCTTTTTGGAAACCCTTAAAAAGTATTTTTATGAGTTTGATTACATTGACGGGCGCAAGAAAATTGAGATATGCGCCGACAAAAACATTTCGGCGGCGTTTGGTGCGGCGCTGAAATCACAAACCGAGGCAGTTAAAAATTTGCAGATATAGGAGGCGCAAAATGTTCACCTACAAGGACAAGAAATTTTATTTAGACGGCAAGGAGTTTAAAATAAGAAGCGGCTCGCTCCACTATTTCAGAGCATTTCCTGAACAGTGGGAAAGCCTTATGCAGAAATACGCCGCCGCAGGCTTAAACTGTGTTGAAACCTACATTGCCTGGAACGTTCACGAGGCGAAAAAGGGTCAGTTCAATTTCAGCGGTATCGCCGATATTGAAAGATTTATCAAAACCGCCGAAAAGGTTGGTCTTAAGGTTATTTTGAGACCCGGCCCCTTTATCTGCGCTGAGTGGGAAAACGGCGGCTTGCCCACCTGGCTTTACAAGGACGGAAATATGCGCTTGCGCTGCAAGAGCGAGCCTTATCTTACCCACTTAAAGACTTGGTACGGAGTTCTTTTCTCCAAGATAAAGCCCTACCTTGATGCAAACGGCGGTCCCGTTATAGCAGTTGCTCTTGAAAACGAGTACGGCTCGTTTGGCGATGATTTTGAGTATCTTTCAGAGGTCGAGAATATTTACAAAGAAGCAGGGCTTGATTGCCTTTTCTTCTCCTCTGACGGAGACGACGAGATTTTCCTCTGCACAGGCAGCCACGACCATGTTATAAAGGCAATAGATTTTGCTTGCAGCGATATTGATATGGATGTTCATTTCGCACCCACTGACAAATATCTCGACGGAAAAGCGCCTTATTTCGCCGCAGAGTATTGGGGTGGAAACTATACCCACTGGGGCAATGAACAGTGTTACACCTGCAGCAACGAGGATTTTGCAAAGAATATGCGCCAGTTTGTTGAGATGGGCGCAAGCTTTAACGATTATATGTTCTTTGGGGGAACAAACTTCGGTTTTATGAACGGCGCCAACATTTTTGTAAACGATTTTGGTTATCTTGGAGTTCCCAACGTTTTCCACGATCATAATCCCTCGGCACTTCTGCCTACCATGACAAGCTACGATTACGACGCCGCTCTTACCGAGTGGGGCGACTACACCGAGAAGTTCTTTATTGTAAGAGACCTCTTGGAAAAGGAAAACGGCGCTCCATTGCCGCCGCTCCCGCCCGAGCCCGAGTTTCAGGATATCGGCGAGGTTGAACTTAAATGCTCGGCAAGCCTTTTTGATAATCTGCAGATCGCTGAAAATTATAAGAGCAAGACAGTCGAGTCGATGGAATATTTCGATCAGTCTTACGGCTATATCCGCTATCGCAAGGTGATGGCCTACGATGCCCCTTACGATTACATAGAGCTTGACGGAATCCGTGACAGAGCGCAGGTCTATTTGAACGGCGAGCTTATTGGAACCCGTATGAGAGGCTTTGACGAGAGCAGAATTACAATAAACGGACTTAAAAAAGGTGACGTAATCGACGTTTTTGTTGAAAACCTCGGTAGAGTTAATTTCGGTATTTCAACCTACAAGGGCGACTATAAGGGAATTACAAACGCCATCCTCTTCTCAAATAGAGTTATGTTTGACTGGGAGGTTTCCTGCTTTGAGATGCAGGACATTTCAAAGGTAAACTACGAGTGCAACACCGCCGCAAAATGTCCCGCTTTCTTTAAGGGCGAGTTTAAGGCAGAGCCGAATCGCGATTGCTTTGTTCACATGGACAACTTTACAAAGGGCATTGTCTTTGTAAACGGCTTTAACCTCGGCAGATTCTGGGATGTTGGACCTCAGAGCGCACTTTACATCCCCGGCCCGCTCCTTAAAGAGAACAACGAGATAGTAGTTTTTGAGTCGGATGCCGTTAAGGGTAAAGTCAGCGTTAACATCACATCACAACACGGATTAAAGGGCAAAAGGCCTAAATATCATAGAGATTAAGTAGGAGGAAAAACGAATGAAATGTGTAGTTGTTAAAGAGCCTCATAAGGTCGTTTTGGAAAACCGTGAGCTGCCCCCGCTTCAAAAGGGCTTTGCGAGAATCAAGGTCAAGGCAGCCGCAATCTGCGCAACTGACTTAGAGGTAATTGACGGAAATATCCCCGCAAACTACCCGCTTATCCCCGGACACGAGTGGTCGGGCGTTGTTTGCGAGGTTGAAAATGAAAAGGACAGCCACTGGGTAGGCAAGAGGGTAACGGGGTCGAACGACGTTGTTTGTAACACCTGCGAGGCCTGCCGCAGCGGTAATTGGAGATACTGCAAGAGCTTTGAGGAGATAGGCTTTAAGAGAAACGGCGCTTACGCCGAGTATATTGATGTTCCTGCTTATGGCCTTGTTGAGCTTCCCGATTCGCTTAGCTTTGAGCACGCCGCATTAGCTGAGCCTATGGGCGTTGCGCTCGGCTGCTGGGAAAAGGCGGGGGCAGAGCTTGGAAAGACCTGCTTAATTTACGGCGCAGGCTCTATAGGTCTTTGCTGCCTTGCCGTTGCAAAGGCTCTCGGAATGAGAAAGATAGTTGTTGTTGCAACCTCTTCAGCACGCCTTGAGATCGCAAAGAAAATGGGCGCTTATGCCACCATCGCAACTCGCGAGCAGGATATTTTTGAGGAAATGAAAAAGCTTCACCCCGATGGAACTGATTATATAATCGAGGCGACCGGAATTGAGGAGTGCATCACAAACAGCTTAAAGCTCTGCAAAAAGGGCGGAACGGTCGTTCTCGCGGGCTACGGCAGAGGCAAGCATATGTCTATCCGTATTGACGACGTTCACGTAAACAATCTCCGCCTTATCGGAGCGGGCAACAACTGGAATCAGCATAAGAAAGCCATTGAGCTAATGGAAGACGGCGCAGTTGATATGGATCTCTTTGTTTCAGAGAAGATAAAGCTTGAGGACTTTGAAAAGGGACTTGACGACGTAAGAAATCGCCCCGTTGGATTTGTAAAGGCGATCTTCTGCTTTGACTGATGCTATGAAAAAATATTATATTGGAATTGACCTTGGAACTTCTTCTTTAAAGGCGCTTGCGCTCTATAAGGACGGCGAGTGCATAAACGCTAAAAAGCGTTACGAAAAAGAGGGAACAGAGGGTTGGAAGATTGCTCTGAAAGGCGCATTGAGCGAGCTTTTTGAGTCGATTTCTCCCGAAATGATAGCGGGTGTGGGCTTTTCGTCGCAGGTTGGAACATATATAACCGATAGCGGCGAGGTAATCGGCTGGAACAGCAGCGCAGGCAAGGACGAGCTTGACGAGATAAAATCAAAAATATCGCAGGATGAGTTTATAAAAGAACTTGATATGCCACACCCCGATATTATTTCCTATCCGCTCCCTCGCTTACGCTACATAAAAAAGAATTATCCAAATTGCAAAAGAGTTGTTATGCCCAAGGAGCTGCTTATAAAGGAACTCACGGGCGAGCTTGTAACCGATAATTTCAGCCAGCGAGGAATTGCTCATACAAAGAATGGGGAGTACAGCAAGGCTCTTTTAGAGAAGCTTGGCCTCAATTTTGAGCTTGCTCCCATAAAAAGCCCCACCGACCTTGCAGGATACACCACAGAATATGCCGAAAAAGAGTACGGCCTTAAAAAAACAACGCCCGTATATCTCGGCTGTAACGATTTTTTTGCGGGCCTTATAGGAATGGGCATTACTAAGGCTGACAAGGTTTTTGACTTGTCAGGTACAAGCGAGCATATCGGCAAGATCTCAAACGAATTCGAAACAGGAAACTTTGTGAGCGGAAGATTTTTTGAAGGCTTCATCGCTTACGGCGGTACAAAGGCAAGCGGAGTTTCAAGCAGCTTTGCTATTGAAAACTTCGGTCTTTCTGATGTAACTGCTGAGCTTGTTCTCGATAATCCGCCGATATTCCTGCCTTACCTAAAAGGCGAGAGAGCGCCTATCTACGATGAGAATGCAAAAGGTGTTTTCTTTGGAATAACCGATAAAACCGACAAAAAGCTTATGGCTTACAGCGTTTTAGAGGGAATTGTTTTCAGCCTTTACGATATAGCACAGAGCCTTAACATTAAGGGTGCAGACAAAATGATCTGCGGCGGCGGCTCTGCAAACGATATGGTAATGGCGCGGCTTAAGGCTGAACTATTTGGTTGTGAGATAGTCGGCGTTTTAAACAACGAAACCTCGGCGCTCGGCGCGGCTATGTTAGCAAGCGTTGGAGCGGGCGAGTTTAAAAACCTTACAGATGCTGCAGAAAAGGTTGTAAAGTATAAAACCCTTACGGAGCCAAGCGGCAGTTTAAGGGATATTCTTCTTAAAAGATTTGCTATTTATAAGAGTTTGTATGCAAATCTAAAGCAAAACTTTGTTGATTTTTCAAATATACAATAAAAGGAAGGGTAAAAATGAGTTGTGTAATTTTTGGTGCGGGAAAAATCGCCCGCGGATTTGTAGGACATCTGCTTTATCTTAGCGGAATTGATTTTGTTTTTGTTGAAAAGGTTGATGCACTTTGCGACCTTATCAACGAGCGTGGAGAGTACCTTGTAAATATCTTGGGTGATAGCTCCAAAAACACCGTTGTTAAGAATGCAAAGGCTCTTAAATTCTCTCAGATGGACGAGATTTCAAAGGCGATTGCCGAGGCGGACTGCATTTTTGATGCAGTAGGCGGCAAAAACCTTATGGAGATCGTTCCTCTCTTGACTGCAGGAATTGAACTGAGAGCAGTTAAAAATCCTAAGCCTATCAATATCATCACCTGCGAAAACTGGAAGCTTCCTGCCGATATTTTAAGAAACGGAATTGAAGCGCAGATAAAAGAGGAGTACAAAGAGTTTTTCCACGAGAATGTCGGCATTACCGAGGCGGTTATTATGCGCTCGGCAATCGAAGCAACCCCCGAGCTTTTAGAGAAAGACCCCCTCGTTGTAAACGCTCAGAACTTCTGGAAATTTCCGTTTGACGCATCTCGCATCAAGGCTCCTATGCCCGAAATGATGTGCATTGAGCCTATCTACGAGTTTACAGGTTTCCTTGAGAGAAAGTTCTACACCTACAATGCTGCGAACGGCACAACCTCGTTTGTAGGTGCACTGCTCGGCTACAAATACATAGCAGACGCCGCATCTGACGAGCGCATTTTAAAGCTTCTCGACGGCGTTTACACCGAAACCGCAACCGCTCTTTCCAAGAAACACAATTTCCCCTTTGACGAGCAGTGGGCATTTACCCGTACCTCTTTAAATAAGCTTCAGGACAGAAATATCGTTGACTACATCGAGAGAAACGCTCGTGACCCGATGCGTAAACTCGGCCCCGACGACAGACTTGTCGGCTCGGCCCGCCTTTGCCTCAGCCTCGGCGTAAAGCCTGAAAATCTTGCGGTTGCCATCGCTTGCGCTATTCACTACGAGGAGCCCAGCGACGAATTTGCAGTTCAGCTTAAAAATATGAGAGAAAATGAGGGCTACGATGCCGTTATCGAAAAGGTCTGTAAATTAGACCCCAACGGCGAACTCGGTCTTCTTATCAAAGAAAAAATTCAGCTTATTAAGGAATGGGGTTGGCTCAAATGAAAAAAATCGCAGTAATAGGAGCAGGTAAGACCGGCAGAGGCTTTATCGGCAGACTTTTAAAAGAGGCAGGCCGTGAGATAGTTTTTGTTGACAAAAACAAAGAGCTTGTTGACAAGCTAAACTGTGAGGGTAGCTTTAACGTAAGCTTTTTCGGCGGTGTTCGTGAGAATGTAGTTGTTGATAACTACAAGGCATACACATGGGAAAATGCCGATTTGGGCGACGCCGAGCTGATTTTGGTTTCTGTTTGCGGACAGAATTTAAAAGATGTCGGCGCAGAGCTTACAAAGCTTCTTAGCGCAGATAAGCACTACTATATCGTAACCTGCGAAAACGCTTCACACCCCTCAAAAACACTCAGAGAGGCAATTATTGGCAAGGATATTTCAGTAAGCGAAGCAACAGTTTTCTGCACCACAATCGAGTCGGACGGATATAACATCAACTCGGAAAATTATCCCTATCTGCAGTGCGATGCAGACCTTCTTGAAGGATATATCCCCGACGTTCCATCGATCCGCGCCCTCGGTGAGTTCTCAAACTTCTTAACCCGCAAGCTCTTTACCTATAACGCCGCAAGCTGCGTAATAGCATATCTCGGCGCACTCAAAGGCTTTACAGATTACGCACAGGCCGCTAACGATCCCGAGATATTAGAGCTTCTTGACAAAAACTACGCCGCAACAAATAAGGCAATGTGCAAAAAGTTCGGCTATGAGGAAGAGGATCAGAGAGAGTTTGCCGCTCTTTCCAGAACTAAGTTTACCAACCGTACCATTATTGATACAGTCGCAAGAAATGCAAGAGAGCCTCACAGAAAGCTCGGCGCTGATGAGCGTATAATCGGCGCAGCAAAGCTTCTGCACGAGTGCGGAGAGGACGCCAGCGTTCTTGAAATGACCGCCGCTGCCGCAGTTATCTACACAGACCCCTCTGACAGCGCTTGGAGCAAGATAAAAGAGGAAAAGTCAAACGATCAGATATTAAAGGACATCTGCGGACTTTCTGAGGATAGCGTGATCTATAAAAATATTATGGGCTACGTAAAAGAATACACAAAATAACTAAAAAACCGACAGGGCAAAAAGCTTTGTCGGTTTTTTGCGTAAGCGATTAATTTTTGGCTTTTTTAGTGCTACAATATATAGGATATTTTAAAGAGCTTACGGAGGAACAGTATGTATAAGATAGCTCATAAAAAAGTTTTAAATCCCACAGTGGTACAGCTTCAGATAGAAGCTCCGCTGGTAGCCAACAAGGCTCTGCCGGGCCAGTTTATCATTCTTCGTGTCGACGAAAACGGCGAGAGGATCCCTCTGACCGTTGCAGGCGTAA